>JABHNK010000026.1 GCA_018694295.1 Waddliaceae bacterium | reverse complement strand
TAGGGTGACATGAAAGGGCGAGGCGCCAAGCTCTTTATATAAGATGATAGGAAGTAAGTTGAACATAACCCAGAAGGGCATATTCAATACCTTTGACCATAAAAATGCAGAACAAGTTTGTTTGTGAGCCATCTCTCTTATTTTTCTTCGCTATAAATTTTTTCTAACATCTTCGCCAGACGATATCCAGCCAAAGCTATCTGCCGCAACGACGCTTCTTCTCCTCGACGGAGATATTCTGCTGAAGGCTCGCCATCATAAGCGATATCTTGATGCGCCACCTCAGTAGCAATACGATAAGCCTCTTCGCTCCATATAGCAGGGTCTGTGTCGTCGTAGCTAGAGAAGCCATCGAGGGGATAGGTGGTCATAATCTGTTGCGCTATGTTTTCTATCTGCTCGGCATCTTCTTCGTTAAGAGGACGATGATATAGCTCTTTTTGGGCAGCGCTACACGCCGAATCCCACAGGGCATGTAAATTTTCCGCCCAAGAGCGCTTTATTTTGAAGTGGTTACCGCCTTTGTCGCCATAAGGAAACTGCTCGCTATAGCGAGTGCAACAGTGCAAAGGCTGATGTACGTCGCCAACGCAATGAATAAGAAATCTGAGCATGATGCTCTTATTCCATTCGCTTGCATTTGGGTCGGTAAGAGCTTCTCTTGCACTGTCGATGCCGGTAACAACATTGCTGCTCTTGAAGACCTCCATAAGGCGTGATACGTCTTCCTGCGATAAGATATCATCGGGGTCGTAAGGCAAGGTGATGAAATGCCATGAACGCCCCAAGGGGACAATATCATCGGCGAAACACGCAGAGGTGACGAAAGTGCTGGATTCTGGGAAATCATCATGGAAATAGCCGAGCTGCTGTTCTACGCGTTTTACCACATCGTCAGAACAGCACTCTTTGGCGATCTGCGCTATAAGCATATGACCGGTGTCATACCAACCATAACCTAAGGTTCCATAGGCAAAAGAACCCAAAAACATGAACGATAAAATAAAGATTTTTGCTTTTGAAAACATATTGAGCTCATCCTAACGAGGTATAAAAAAACAAAAAAACGCCAAAAGGCGATAAAACCTCTTGGCGTATCATTATAATGTATAGAGAAATAATGTTCTACGAAAAAAACGCCTCTAAAATCTCTTGAAAAGCGAACTCGTTATGAATCTCTTGATTGAAAACATTTAGCATGTTAATGAATTCTTGATTGCCTTTCCTTACAGCAAAGCTATATTGATCGTTCTTAAGATATCCGGGAACTATAGAAAGATTGCCGCCAGACTTGCCTTCGCTGTTTAAAATCCATAGCTTAAGAAAAGATTCGTCGTGAACCATGATATGTGCCCTGCCAGTAGACACTGCAGCAGCAGATTCTTCGTTGCTATCATATCGTTGGATTTGTGCCTTAGGGAAAAAATGTTTCATGGCCTTGTCGGAGGATTTTCCTCTCGTCACGGCGATGGTGATGTTGTCATCATAGCCGCTCTCAGCAAGACGCTTCATGATTTCATCGTATGAAGCAACACCGTCAAGACCGAGCTGTGCTGCTTTTTCATTGTTGAGCATTATTGAAATCCCTGTATAAAAATACGGATCGCAAAAACCTATGAACTTGGTCCTATAGAATACCTGGCTCATCGCTGCCATGATAATATCGATATCACAATCCTGGAGCATGGGAATTAATTCCCCAAAAGAATTGGGGACGACGATCTCAAGCTCAACGCTAAGCTTTCTGGCAAGACGCTTCGCAATCTCAATGTCAATGCCAGCACGCTCGCCAGCATCATCGATAAATGAAAACGGACTGAATAAAGGATTAACACCTACCTTTATTACGCCGGTACTGTTGATACGTGATAATGTCTCAGAATCTCCAGTGACAATGTCTTTGCAATGTAAAGACATCGGCATGATAATTGTCGATAAGATCGTGAATATCATAAATATGCGAGATATAAAATTGTTCATGACATACTCCTATGTATCATGTTAAAGAGGTAATACTTTTTTATAGCCCTAAAAAGCTTTTAAAACAAATAATTTCGTGACACAACTAAAATTCCTTGGCATGAAATCACAAAATATTGTAATATCAATGATTAATATTCCGGATTAGCTCAGTTGGTAGAGCAGTTGACTGTTAATCAATTTGTCGCAAGTTCGAGTCTTGCATCCGGAGTAGTGAGCCGGCTCAATTGAGCTGGCTCTTTTTTTGCAAGAAACTGTCAAAAAATGACAGTTTTATGCAAAATTCACGTGAATTTTTCTCTATTTGCGACATATATTTCCTTTGGCGCCATAGAGTTAGGCAATAGATCCTTAAAATTCATGCCTGACCCACCACCTAGGGTGTTAAATTTGTAGACTTTTTGGTCTTGAAAATTCACATGTAATTGACTATGCTTCTTACTCTGCCTTTATAAAGCAGTGTTAAAGAAATAACAGACCAAAGGAATTGATATGCCTCGCATAAAAGAACCAAAAATAGGCACTTCTGTAATGCCTAAATATAAAAGCCCTAACAAAAAAATTGTAGAATCTCTTCGAAACGCCTACGACAATCAAAGAACTAAGGGAGCTCATAAATCACGACAGCTTGTCAACTTAAGAGGTTCTCTTAGAGATGTAGGAGTAAGCCGTGATCGCTGGAAAAAACAAGCAAAAGAGGCTGAAAAAGATCTAGCTAATTTAAGAGAAGAAAACGATACGTTAAAAGAAGAGCTAAAAAAAAACTCTTCCGGTAGAGGAAAAGTTAGCTAATCACACATATTCCTTAGATAAAATCTACGAATCGATAAACTCCTTTATGCGTTCTTCAGTAGGGTTTCGAGGACTCGTAAGAGTATTCGATTCATTAAAAAACATTATCGCACCTGCGTATACAACTGTACGAAATTGGCTTTTAAGATTTGGTTGCTTTAAAATGCATTGCCTCAAATATCCTGGTAATAACTGGTTTGAAATCGTTGATGCCAGCATTCAAGTGGGGACTCAAAAATGTCTGCTTGTTTTGGGCGCTAAGCTTGAAGATTTCCAAGAAAATTTCATTCCTTCATTTAAGCATGTAGAAGTATTAGCAATGCGCCTTGTGAATTCTTGTACAGCTGAAGAAGTACAAGAAGTGTTGAGAATATCAAGTGAAAAAATAGAAAATCCGCCATTAGCAATAATTTCTGATGAAGAACATGTAATGAAAAAAGGAGTTCGACTTTTCAGGAAAAACATTGCTGAGACAGTCCATCTGATAGATATTTCTCACAAACTCAATACTTGTCTCAGACATGAGCTAAAGAATGATAAAGTCTGGGAGAACTTTAAGAAAGCCCTGCAAAAGTTTAGTTTAAAGCTGAAACAGACAGAACTCTCTTATTTATTGCCACCAAAACAACGTTCTAGAGGCCGCTTGCACAGTGAAAAGAAATTGATTGATTGGGGACTTTCTCTTTTAAGTTATTTGAGTTCAGAGAAAGGACAAATCCTGGCTTCCCATTTAAAAAATAAATTAACTTGGATTGAGGAATATCTAGAAAGTTTAAAGACCTATAAAATGCTCATGGAGATGAATGAGAAAGCATTAAGGCTAGTCCATCAAAAAGGATATTATCGTGGGGTTGCAAATGATTATCTAAAATTAGTAAATCAATTTTACACAACGAATACACGATGTGTTTCCTTAGGCGGAAGAGTGGAGTCTTTTCTTCGAGAGCAAGAAGAAAGTCTTGTAAAAGGAATTCACTACCTCGGGAGTTCTGAAATTATTGAGTCTTTATTTGGTAAATTTAAAGCTATGGAAAGACAATTTAAATCTGGAGATTTTACTTCTTTAGTACTATCAATGCCAGCTCTTGTAGGGAACTTTTCAAAAGAAATTGTAGGTAAGGCTTTAACATGCACTTCGTCATTAGATGTCAAAGAATGGGTTGCTGATAATTTAGGAGAGACGTTCCTATCTAAAAGAAGGCGTGCTCTTGGCAGAGGAAAAAGTACAGTCAAAGCGGAAATAGAACTATGTGAATTTTCAGGGTTAGAAAGCGTGCAAATTTAACACCCTACCCACCACCCCACCATTTGAGAGTTTGAAAAAAAACGTTTTTTATATATTATGTAGATTTTGAGTAAATGTCCGTAAATGTAAGGAGACCACGATGAAAAAAATTAAAAAGAAAAAAGAAAAAATGAAAGCGTGGAGAATACTCCTCGCTGCCGTGGCAATACAACTTTTTGGCATGGTCTTCTCCATGATAACATGCGGATGGCTGTTCACCTGGGTATATCAACTAGAACCTCTCAACATATGGAAGCCCATGGAAGGAGGCCCCGGTATAGATTTCTTCGCCACGACCTTCGTACTGCATATCATCTTCGTCTTTGTCTACGTACTGCTTCGTAATGGACTCCCAGGGAAAAATCTCGTCGTAAAAGGCCTTTTCTATGGGCTATGCGTATGGGCGGTAGGGGCACTGCCCTGTCTATATATGACACTCTACTTCATGACAATAGCGCCAACAGTCGTCGTCTACTGGGCAATAACAGGGCTGATAGGCACCCCGATAAGCGGTGTCATAGCATCATCAATATATGGCAAAAACTAGCGTATAGGAATAGCGTATAAAGTTAATGCAGAATGCTGATTGATGAATGCTGAATAAATCGCCTGATCGATTTCCTGTCTCCGAACTCCGAACGCTGAACTCCGAACTGTGCGGCAAAGTCGCACTATAATAATTACTTGATGCTAAAAGAGATATATCTTATAGTTGTGGTCATAAATAAGGATATATTACGATGTTACGCAAATTCTCTTCACATATTACCGGTACCAGAAAGCTGCTTGCTATGGCGCTCCCTATGATAGTCTCACAGGCGTCCATGACGATTATGATGTTTACCGACAGGGTCTTCCTTGCACGTATCGGCGAGCAGCATATGTCGGCGGCGATGATAGGTGGACTAACTGTTTTTCTCGCTATGACGTTTTGGTATGGCATTATAGGGTATGTCAACGCTCTCGTCGCTCAGCATTACGGCGCCAAGAAATACAAAGACTGTTCTTTGGCGGTATCGCAGGGAGCAATATTGGCTGTCTTAGCATATCCTATAATATTGTTGTGTATACCTGTTGGCAAGTGGCTTTTTTCTATATCACACCACGATCCTTTGCAGTTTCAGCTTGAATGCACATACTTCTCTATCTTGGTATTTTCCTCAATAATCTGGCTTCTAAAGACGGCATTGATAGGATTCTTCGTCGGAAGGGGGAAAAGTCAGACGGTCATGGTCGCCGATGTCATCGGGATGATAATAAACGTCCCATGTAACTACATTCTTATCTTTGGGAAGCTTGGAGTCCCAGCATTGGGTGTCGCAGGGGCGGCATATGGCTCCATAATAGGAGCTGTTGTGACGCTGACAATACTGGCATGCTCATACTTAAGAAAACGATATCGTAAAAAATATGACATCATAGGAAACATGCGCTTCGATATGAAGATGTTCAAAAAGCTTATTCGCTTCGGATTCCCAGCAGGAGCAGAGTTTTTCCTGATAATAGCAGCATTCAACGCCATAATGCAGCAATTTCATTCCTATGGAAGCGATGTCGCCGCCGCAGTGACGATAACGACGAGCTGGGATCTCATAGCCTTCCTGCCAATGTATGGCCTTGCCATCGCCGTAACGAGCATGGTAGGACAAAATATGGGCGCTGGAAATATCGAAGAAGCAAAGCTGGCAGCATATCGCGGAGTCTTCGTGGCGCTAATATACGATATTATCATGGTGTCGCTCTTCCTATTCGCAACGAAATACCTCGTAGCAATATTCGTTACTGCAGAAGAAGCCGCAGCAAAACCTATAATACCAACAATGGCGACGACGATGATACGTATGGCGGCACTGTACGTCTTCTTCGAGTCGGCATACCTTTGCATAGCAGGAGCATTGCGCGGTGCCGGAGATACCCGCAGTGTTATGAGGATAACAGTGATATCACACTGGTTTTTCTCGGTCTTGGTGGTAGCATTAATAACAGTATTCCATACTACCCCCATAGTAGCATGGGCAGGGTTTATCGCACTACCAATAACAACGGCGATCTTCGTCTTCGCGCGCTTCAAAAAAGGACACTGGAAAAAAATAAAAGTCGTCGATCCCGATGCAGCCCTAGTCACCACCGAAAGCCCGCTACCATAACCCCAGAGCAAGTAGTATTATGAAAAAAGTAACATTTTTATTGGCGGCCATGATATGTATTTGTGCTGCTGGAGTTGCTTCTGTCGGAGATATAACTGAAATTATGAATATAGTGTCCGATGACGATGAGATCATAGGAGAAGCATCGCGAGAGGAAATATATGCCGAGGGAATAAAAAATTTCCGCGTTGTCAATGCTTTTGTCGTCAATGATGAAGGATTGATATGGGTTCCACGACGACATAAAGATAAGATTTTATATCCTTTGCATCTCGATACTAGCGTCGGAGGGCATGTTAAGGCAGGAGAAGCCTATGAACAGGCATTATTCCGCGAGACGGAAGAAGAGATAAACATCGATCTTACTGTGATACCGTACAAAGAGGTGGCATATATATCTCCGATTTCGACGCCAGTATCGGCGTTTATGAAAGTATATTTTATCTATGCAGAAGAAGTCGAAAATTATAATGAAGACGATATTAACGAAGCTTTTTGGATGGGCCCCAAAGATCTTATAGATGCTTTAGAGTCGGGAGAAGATAAAGCAAAATCAGATCTTATTGTCATATTAAAGAAGGTTTTTTGCGGCGCTTGAAGCGTCGTACCAAAAGCCCATCTTCACTGATAACTGATAACTGATAACTGATAACTGATAACTGATAACTGATAACTGATAACTGATAACTGATAACTGATAACTGATAACTGATAACTGATAACTGATAACTGATAACTGGTCACTGATAACTGATAACTGATAACTGGTCACTGGTCACTGATCACTGATAAAAGGATGTGTGAGTCGTAGTCTCCGCCATAGAAAATTGTTTGTTTGGCAGTGACATAGTGCGACGTCTCTTCATTGTCGGCGCCAGTATTAAGATTGCGGGAATGATGAGGGAAGTCCGACGACGATATCAGAAGCTGTATGCAGTGCCCTTTTTTGAAGGTATGCGCCGCCGACTTCATAGGGACCTCGATGGCGTAAACAACGCCTTCTTCAAGGAAAGAAGGGGACTCAAAAGATTCACGATATCTCGTGCGGATAAAACCCGACTGTATATGGTAC
>JABHNK010000025.1 GCA_018694295.1 Waddliaceae bacterium | reverse complement strand
GAGATAAAATGCTTTGTTTTCCTCCCTCATCGATTTTTATAAGGTCTATGATTCCAAGGATTTTTTTATAGAGCTTAACAGAAGTGTCGATGATTTTTGCAAAGACTTCTATTTCTTTGTCGGACAACTTTTCAGAAGTAGTTGCGGCTTTTCTTGCTTTTCCATCTACTTCTTTCACGGATAGCAACTGTTTCTCTAAGTCTGTTAATAGGCTAGGATCTTTTTCTTTTATTACTGCGATTTTTGCATCAACAATAGCGATAAGATCTGTGTCTTTTGAGTCTATAATCTTTTGTCTTTCTAATTTTTCCGCAGCAACCTCTGTTTTTTTAAATTCCTTGGCTTTTAAGGCTTCTTTGCTGGCCGCGCCTAATCTTTTCCTATCATCTTTCTCCGCAGCTTTTTCGTCATCCAGCTCAATACCTATATTAAAAATACTAGGCGGTGATATTTTATCTGTTTCTGTTTTTAAAGCGTATACTACGCCTTTCAAGGCACCCTCAAAATCACATTTTAAATCGGAGAGATTAAATTTTAATGATGATAATTCTTGTTTTTCGGGTGGGTTAAAAGATTTATGCAATTGCAAAGGATCTATCTGTCGAGGGGAAAGATATTGTCTTTTTTCTTTAAAGTCGCTAATTTCTTGTTCTTTTTCTTTAATTTCCTTTTTATTTTTTTCAAGTCCCTTTAATTTTTCTATTAGGCCTTTAGCAGAATCAAATTTCGTTCTATCTGTTTTATTTTCTGGGCCGATGTCGACATCTGAGATTTGTTCTCCTTTTTTATGAGATCCTGCTTGTTCAATTAATGATTCTAATGTATCCATCACTAATGAGAGGGCTTTCTTTTTTCGCCTCTGTATAGTTTTTTCAGGTGGAATGCCACGCTCGGGACGATCATCATGGTAATCGGGCAAATATATTGTTAGCTCTTCATCGGCACTATCTAGGAGTTCTTGTGCGCTTTCTTTTAGTCTATTTAGGGTGCTAGGATATGTTTCTGTTGATGAAACGCCTTCAGGTTCCAATTTTTTCCTAAGTGGTGTCGTCGGCGTTATTTCTTTGGTTTCAGCAGCGGACACTGCGTCACTCGCAGCTTTGATATGTCCTAGATCAGGATGTGAAGCTGCGTCTACTTCTGGAGCCGTTTTTTTTATTTCTAACCCTTCCCGTGAGGCATCTTTGGGTTCTTTTAGAGGCTCAGCACTGCTACTTAATTTGTTATTAGTCAGCGTGCCCACTTCAGCGTCCGCTTCAGGCTCAGCGCCTTCAGTTTCACTTAAATCAACAACAGGCTGTTCCTCGGTCGTTCTACTAGCATTTTCAACCGATTTCTTTGCGTCCTCGGCGCCTTTTGTACCTTTTTGAAAGCCTTCCACAGCTTCACTGTCATCTTCAGGTATGACGCCGGCATCCTTTTTTTCTTTGGCAGGAGGTGCCGCAGGTGTGGCTGCAGAATCCTCAGACACAGGAGATTCAGCCTCAGATGGCGGCGTGCCTTCAGGTTGCTTTTCAGCGGATTCTTTAGTCGTAGGAGCATCAGTTGCAGGAGCAGGAGCAGGTGTGGCTGGAGGCGTAACTTTGTCTGCTGTAGGCTTAGATGATGCGTCTGCCGCCAAAGCCGCAGCTTCAGCAGCGCGTGCTTTTTGTTCTTTTTCTGCTCTTAGTCTTCTTTGGGTTCTAGTTACTTTTTGCTTTTGAGGCTTCTCTGCAGTCTTTTCAGGCTTAGCTTTTTGTTTTTCTTTTG
Organism: Waddliaceae bacterium; assembly: GCA_018694295.1. NCBI lineage: Bacteria > Pseudomonadati > Chlamydiota > Chlamydiia > Parachlamydiales > Waddliaceae > Waddliaceae bacterium. The sequence continues at coordinate 51,190 of JABHNK010000025.1, read as the reverse complement.
ACGTTGGTGATAGACCTTTGTCAGCTGTGGGCTCAGAAACAGGTTTCTTAGTAATGGGTTTTGCAACAGAAGGGGGATTTGGTAGTCGTTTTTGCGCTGCCGCTATTCGTTTTGTGAGTTTTCTATATTGTTTTTCTAAGTATTCAGTTCGTTTTGGTGTTTTTGATTTTTCTAAATCTTTACTTGTTTTGCCCAGTAGAATTTGTAGATTTTGGAGGTCTCGTTCGACGTCTTTATAATAAGAACCCGGCTCTTCAGAAAGATCCAGTTTCTCTAATTGTCCTAATGCTTTTTTTAATACTTCTTGTTTTTCTTTGACGCTTTCCAACAGCTGTTTTTGTTCTTCTGTCAGTGGTTTTTGTTTAACATCTATTTTGGGTTCATCTTTCTTTTTGGTGTCTTTTACTTCCCCGGGTTTACCTGTTGTCGATGTTGGTACGCCAGTAGTCACTGCTATGGGTATACGCGGAGCTTCTGTTTCGGCGTCCACAGTGGTATGTTGTTCGTCGGCACGTTCACCTCCAGTATTAGAAGGCTCATGCGTAGCGTCAATCCCAGGCGTAGATACAGGGGTCCCAGGTGTAGCTGTAGGCTCGCTCTCAAGCTTGGACTCAGCAGCAGTATCAGGCGCATCCTTACCCCCAGATTCAGCCTCAGCGGCAGCAGCAGCAGCAGCAGTATCGGCAGGAGTTTCAGGAGCAGGAGCAGCAGTATCGCCTTCAGGGGCTACAGGCGTGGCTACAGCCTCAGCTTTGGCTTCATCCTTATCCCCAGATGCAGATCCAGTATCAGCAGCAGTATCAGGCGCAGGAGGCTCAGCTTCAGGCTTAGGCCTAACAACTGTTTTCCGATCTTCTAACTTTTCTATTTCTTTTTCTAGCCTACTAATCTTATAGTCAAGTTTAGGGGTAAATTCACTAAAGACTTTTCCTGAAGCTCTTGTTTTTTCACGTTGCCCTGTTAGCTTTTTTAGTTCTTTTTCTTTTTCTTCTAGTTCTTGTTGAAGTTTAGCTTGTTGTGCAGCTTTTTCAGCGGCCTTTTTTTCAGCAGCCTCAGCCTCAGACACAGCCTTCTTTTCATCCTTATCTTCACTATCAGCCGCTGCTATTGGCGTTTGCGCTGGTTCATAAGTCGTCCTAGCCACAGTTCCGTCATATTCTTTGTTTTCGCCTGTTGAACCAATAAAATTCTTATAGCTCCTTTTGAGGCCAATGTTGTCAAAGATTGTTTTTTCTATTCCTCTTCTTTGGAACCATTTTCCCCCCAGGATGGTGGAATTGCCGTCTGAATTGATGGCAAACAATCTTTTCTCAGAGTGTTTAAACGTGTTCCATTTTTTATTATGTAGATGTTCGACGCCAAAAGATGATATGCGGGCCTCTGTTCCACGGAATTTTCCTGTTTTTTTGTCGATGACCCCCCTTTTTTCAAGCATTTTTTTCATCTTTTCGGCGACTTTTTGCCATTTTTTTATATCTTTGTCTGAGATCTTAACCCCTTCTCCTGCTTGGAAAAAGTCGACCTTCAGCCTTCCTATAGTCTTGCCATCTTTGTCTTCAAGCGTTATATAGCCGATATCGTGTTTGTAGGGTTTCTCTGACCTTGTGAGTGTTTCTGATGGCTGAATATTTCCTGGCCTTGGTGTTCTTGCTGCGTCCATATTGGCGCTCCTTTTAATAATTTTTCTTTGATATCAATCTAGGTATAGCAATAAAGGAGTAAGATGACAAGAAAAAGCATAGTGAAAATTATTTTTCGTTGTCATTGGTTTTGGTGATGAAGCGGTTTTACTGACCTTAAGCGCTACTCTCACTTTATCTACGTGCTGCAAGGAATAGACTGCTACGTATTCCTCCTCACCCAGCCCTTCGGGGCTTGGTTCGTCGGAAGTGCTTGCATCTGCCCCCTTTCGCTACACAACTAAAGCAAGATTAGCAGGTAACATCAGTTACATATTTCAGTGGTGACGCTTTGCGGCACTGCTGAGATGACGATGAAGAGCGGGTGCGGTTTTTTGCGTAGCAAAAAGCTGTGACCGCTTTTCATGGAGCATCATATTTCTACTCATTGGGGAGTCAAGAGGGCCTACGGCCTTCTTGCGGGAGAGGTTTGGAGAGGGCAGGGTCCCTCTCCAAGAAAGCGGATAGTGAAGATAAAGGGTTTTGTGTATCCGAAGTTATCGCCGAGGATTTTGGTTAGGCCTTGTTCTATTGTGGCGAGGAGTTCTTCTTCGTCTTCGGTGGGCTGTGTTTTGAAGGTAGCGATTATCTCGATGCCTTTACGGTTTATGATGACTTCTGTGGTGATGGAGTATTCGGGGAAGGTGTTGTTCCAATAGTCTTCTATGTAGCCGGATATTACGGAATTTTCGACGGCGACGGTGTCGTCACCCATAACGGTACGTATTGTGAGTTTACGTTCGGTGAAGAGCATTATTACGAAGATCGTTATTGCAAGGGCGATCAGTGATAGCCCAGTATAATATACTGGAGGCGAGCCTTGTTCTATGGCGGTGATTATGGCGTCGCGCAGCGGCGTTATTGATGGAAGCATGATAGTAGCAACGCCCGCCGCCAGCAAAACTGTGGCGAAGAGTATCATTATCGCAGAGAAGAAGAGCTTACTGGCTCGCATGCTACTTATCTTCTTTTTATCTTTTTTTAAAATTCTTCGGTGTATTCGTCGTCGATGTCATTTTCGAGGATCATCGAAGAGCCTTCTTCATCGTCGTCATACTGCGAACCTTGTGGTTTTGGAAGGATGACGTTTTTGAAGACTACGTGTACACATGCTACGTGGAGGCCGGTGAACTTCGTTATCTCTTCGGCGACACGCGTCTGTATTTCGTTAGCTTTCTCTGGGATAGGGATGCCGTAGCTAAGATTTACCTCGACTTTGACATTGACGGAGCGGTTTTTGTTGTCCTGCTCGGCGTATATGCCTTTGATGCCTTCGACACGGTCGCGTCCTAAGAAGCTGTCAATGATATTACCTTCAAGGAGGCTGATACCTTCGATTTTAGCAAGACATTGAAGAACGATAGTCTGGAAGACGCGGTTCTCGATGTCTCTGACGAAGACGGTATCTGGGAAGTCAAGTTCCTTAGTGTCAATGACGTCTTTGATTTCTGGGGCTTTTGTTGCTTCTGTCATAGTATGCTCCTAGGCTATTATACTGTTATCCTTGGCGGTAGTCCTCAAGATGTAATGCTTATCCTTGCTTGTGGGGGAAAGCATCTGCTTCGCGAAGCTCCTCATCAATAGTGTAAAACTATTGATTTTGTCGCTTTGCTCGCATATGAATTTCCCGCACTTCGCACGGACCGAGCATTACCTCTTTCGCACTACCTAAAATTTTACTCTAAAGATACATTTATTCAAACCCAAAAATGATGGTATCGTGTATAATCTTTATAATACGACATAAATATGAGGGACAGGTGCGATGTTTGACGATATAACTTCAATACAATGGATGCTAATACTCGTGGTATGGTGGCTTCTTGCTGGCGTGGTTGCACGCATTGCCGAAAAACGAGGATATAATGGTAAGACATGGTTTTTCGTAAGCATATTTATTGGATTTCTGCCGACAATGTTAGTGCTATATCTTTTCTTTCCGACGAAAAAGCCTGCCGTTGCTGCTGATAAGCCCGAAGAAAAGAGCAGTTTCTACGACAGCCCTTTTATTCAGCATCAGTGGTATTATCTATGCGACAACAACCAGCATGGCCCCGTAGGATGGTATGTGATAAAAGAAAAACTTAACGCCGGAAAGCTTACATTGTCGTCATACGTATGGCGCGAAGGCCTCGAAGAATGGAAGATCATAGAGGCAGTGACCAGTGACCAGTGACGTCTTACTCTGAACTCTGAACTCTGAACTAAAAACTCCGAACTACGCAGCGAAGTTGCGTTGAGTAGTTGACTTCTGTTGTTGTAGGATGTATCATTTATAGAAATTATAGCATGGTTTAAGTATGAGTAACAAAGGATAGGACTTACGAAGGTGAAGCGCCCTAAAAAGTTCGGTATTCGGAGTAGGAATAGGATTTTTTACCACAGAGACACAGAGAACACAGAGAGAAATGCGGATGGGCTAGGGGTTTCACCCCTAGAACCCCGAGAATTTTCTTTTGGAACTTTGGGGGTCTGGGGGAGGCTCCCCCAGCCAGATTGTTTTCTTTCTCTGTGTTCTCTGTGCCTCTGTGGTAGAAAGTTCTATTTCGGAATTCTTCTATCCGTTATTTATGATCTCTATGGTAGAATCAATTGTTACTCCAAAATGGCATGTTTTGAACCGTGCCGAAATTATTTTATTATAGGACGGTAAAAATGGACCACAAAGACATCAAGATAGCACCTTCGATCCTCGCAGGAGATTTCGGGAACCTCGCCGCCGAAGCAAAGCGCATCGAAGACGCTGGTGCCGACTATTTACATATCGATATTATGGACGGGCATTTCGTCCGCAACATCACCATAGGATCAAAAGCCGTTGCGGCGATACGCCGTGCTACGTCGCTGCCGCTAGACGTACACCTTATGATATACAACCCGTACGATTATATAGAGAGCTTTGTCGAGGCCGGCGCCGATATGATAACGATACAGTTCGAGTCTACAGAAGACGTCACCGATACGCTAGAATATATAAGGAAGTGTAACGTCAAAGCCGGGCTGGCGTTCAACCCCGAGACATCAGAATCTCTTACAATGAAATTCCTCGACAAATGCGATATGATGCTGATGATGACGGTAAACCCAGGCTTCGGAGGGCAGGAATTTATCCCCGAGGTTCTTGAGAAGATACGTTTCGTTAGGGAGATGTGCGACAACCTCGGCGTCCGTGCCGGCGGTGTTACAGCACAAAACGAAGAGCAGAAGAAAACACTGCCGCCTTTCGATATACAGGTCGATGGGGGAGTGACGCGTGAGACAGGACGCCTAGCTATCGATGCTGGCGCCAACGTCCTTGTCTCGGGGACATACCTATTACAACAAGAAGACCTAAAAGAAGCGATAGCATCATTGCGGTCGTGTGCACAACAATAACTGAAGGAAAACAATGGGAACGACAACAAACAAACATATCGCTACTGGTATGACGATAATGATCGGTAAGAAGATTTATAGAGTAGAGTCTAGCGTTAGAGTGACGGTAGCGAAGAAAAATCCTTTCTTCAAAGCTAAACTTAAAGAGCTTTCTACCGATAAAATCATAGAGAAAAACTTCAGGGTCGACCAGCCAGTAAAAAGCGTTACCCTCGAAGAAAAGAAACTCGAATACCTATATTTTGAAAATAAACACTACCTGTTCCTCGACGTCGAAGATTTCGAGAAGATACGTGTAGCAGTCGATGTCGTCGGTGAAAAGGCCGACTACCTAAAAGAAGGCGTCGAAGTCGTCGCAGAACGGTATGGCGACGTCGTCTTCTCGATAGAATTGCCACAGTTTCTCGAGATTATGGTAGTAGAAATCGAAGGCGATGACGACGATGTCTTCGTCTCCGACACAATAAAAAAAGCCGTCATCGAAACAGGGGCTACTGTCGAAGTGCCACAGTTTATCCACGTCGGCGACATAATAAAAATCGATACGACAACAGGCGAATACATCCAAAGGATATAACATTTAGGAGAACAATATCGTGGAACAAGAACGTATAAAAGAACTCATAGATATCATGGATGAGAAGGGCCTGACAAAGCTTCATATCAAAGAAGATGGTGTAGAGATATGCCTCGAGCGTCAGCAGCCACAGGTCGTCATGGCGGCAAGTAATGTCCCGGGATACTCTGAGAGCAAGACAGCGACACAGCAGCACGATCTCGCCGAAGGCGAAGAAAAAGAGGCGAGTACAGAAAAGCCATCATGCCACCACATAGAATCTCCGATGGTAGGGACTTTCTACAACGCAGCATCGCCCGACAGCGATCCTTTCGTTAAAGTCGGCGACGTCGTCGAAGAGAATACCGTCGTCGGTATCGTAGAAGCTATGAAGGTTATGAACGAAATAAAAGCCGGCGTAAGCGGTACCGTCGACGAGCTCCTCGTCGAAAGCGGACACCCCGTAGAGTTCGGCACCAAAATTTTCCGTATAATATAACAAGATAATCATGAAAAAAGTTTTAATAGCAAACCGTGGAGAGATCGCTGTCAGGATAATACGGGCGTGTCACGACCTCGGAATCAAAACCGTAGCGATATATTCCCAGGCCGACGCCGAAGCCCTACACGTCCTTCATGCCGACGAGGCAATATGCGTAGGGGCCTCTGCAGCGACGATGTCGTACTTGAGGATCCCTAACATCATCTCGGCTTGTGAGATCTCCGGCGCCGACGCCATACACCCCGGATACGGCTTCCTCAGCGAGAATGCGAACTTCGCCTCGATATGCGAAAGCTGCGGCGTAACGTTTATAGGGCCGCACTCTTCGACGATATCACTCCTCGGCGATAAAGCCGAAGCAAAGGTCACAGCACGTAACGCACGATGTCCGGTGATACCAGGCTCTGCAGGTATCGTCAACGACCTTAACAAAGCCAAAGACATAGCAAAGAACCTGGGATATCCCATCTTCGTAAAAGCTGTAGCAGGAGGAGGGGGGCGCGGGATACGTATCGCCTACAGCGCCGAAGAGCTAGAAAAACAATATACCGCAGCGCGCGCTGAGGCGGAGATAAACTTCAGCAACCCCGACGTATATATCGAGAAAATGATCGAAGATCCACGGCATGTAGAAGTGCAGATCCTCGGAGATAAACACGGAAGATATATACACCTAGGAGAACGTGACTGTACGATACAACGACGACGACAGAAACTCATCGAAGAGTCGCCAAGCCCCGCCATCAGCGAAAAACTCCGCAAAGCAATTTGTAATGCCGCAGTAAACGTCGCAAAAGAAGCGAAATACCACTCCGCAGGGACGGTAGAATTCCTCATCGATAAACACGGAAAGTTCTACTTCATGGAAATGAATACCAGGATACAGGTAGAACATAGCGTCAGCGAAGAACTCACCGGCGTCGATATCTTAAAAGAACAGATCCGTATAGCACGAGGAGAAAAACTGCAGTATAGACAGAAAGATATATCATTCTCTGGACACGTCATGCAGTTCCGCGTCAACGCCGAAGATCCACAGAAAAACTTCATGCCTTCGCCAGGGAAAGTAGAATATTTCGTAGCACCAGGAGGTCCACACGTCCGTGTCGATACCGCATGCTACTCGGGATATGCTATAACACCACACTACGACTCTATGATAGCAAAACTCATCGTCAGAGGAAAAGATCGCGACGAAGCGATGAAAGTTGCAAGACGCGCACTGCGAGAGTTCCACATAGGAGGCGTGCATTCGACAATACCATTCCATCAGTATATGCTCGAGGATGTCAATTTCCAAGGCGGAAAGCAATATACCCTCAACTACGTCGACGATATCATCGCAGAAGGATGCGACTTTTCAATGCTCAATGATCAATGATCAGTGATCAGTTATTCTATCCGCTAAACGCTATAACTATACGCTATAACTATACGCTATAAAATCCCCAGGCCCCCTTTTCATTGAACATTGAACATTGAACAATGAATAAACCCGGACACGGCAGTGCCTCCTCTCGCCGTTGTCGTAAGAGTAGGGTCGTATCTTTACGTTTGATATAGTAAAAACAAAGAAAAGAAGTACAATCAACGACAATGGCGACAGCTGTGCGTCCGCTGCGCGCGCTCTGCGCAGTGGGCGCTCTCTGTGTACTCTGTGGCTCTGTGGTGAAAAAATCGGTAGCGCGTAACATCAGTGATAACTGATCACTGATCAGAATTCTAGAGTTTCTGTCGTCGTAGAAGCATTGTAGTGGGCTTCGATGCCTTCGGCAACTTCATCGAGGTCGTCGGTTATGGTATACAGGTCGAGATTCTCAGCATCGACGAGACCATGAGCGACGGGGTTCTCCTTGAGCCATTCGCCGAACTTCTCCCAATATTCTTTGCCGATAAGATATATGGGGACGTGCATGATCTTATTAGTCTGTATCAACGTTAGTACTTCAAACAGCTCGTCGAGAGTTCCGAAGCCTCCTGGAAGGAAGACGAAAGCCTGCGCATACCTTACAAACATCACCTTCCTGACGAAGAAATACCGGAATATAAGGCGGTGTTTAGGGTCGACATAGCGGTTGAGGTCGGATTCGTACGGGACGTCGATGCCTATGCCACAAGACGATCCTTTGGCGAGTTGGGCGCCTTTGTTGGCGGCTTCCATGACGCCAGGACCACCACCGGTGATGACGCTGAAACCCCTAGAGGCGATCTTCTCTGCGACGTCGGTGGCAACGGAATAATATGGGTTGTCATCAGTCATCCTCGCAGAACCGAAGATCGTCACTGAAGGCCCGAGGTCTGTTAACGTCTCGAAGCCGTCGACGAACTCCGAAAGTATGCGAAACACCCTCCAAGAGTCGCTGGGCGTTATGTTTTTGAATTCCTTGTGGAGAGGCTTGTTTTCAACCATAGTATACTTCCTTTTTTGTGTTTCTGATGATATCGGTCAACACTGTATAAACTTTGTTTTTTAGAAGCAAGCTTGAAATTCAAATATCCATTATGGTACACAAGAAAGAAAGTTATTATTAAGAGGCCATACTATGACCGGCGGAGAACTTCAGGGCAGTGAACATACTCACCATGTCGATGTAAAAGAAATCCATAATGAAGCAGAAGAAGAAATGGATTCGAAGATGTCGCACGCATATTTCGACGCCATAGAACATATCGACGTCATCGATGACGGTGAAAATCATCCACACCTTATATTCTCTAATAAAAAAAACTCTAAAAGAAAAGATGAGAAAGAACATCACGACGTCCGCGTTAGAATAACATAATATGCGGCATAGCCGCTTTTCAATGATCAATGATCAGTTATCAATTATCAATAAAAGTAAGTATGTTGCACGATAAACCAGCTTTCGATTCTTCCTTGAAAATTAGTCTCTTATAAGGTATTATTCTCGATAACATCGAGGATATACCATGCCATTTTTTACCCTAGAAAAAGAAGACGATACAACAAAAGCAAGGCTCGGCACTATCGAGACGGCACACGGCACTATCGAGACGCCAGTATTCATGCCTGTCGGCACGCGCGCTACGGTGAAAACCGTCACCAACCGCCAGCTTGAAGACATTGGCGCTTCAATAATCCTCGGAAACACCTACCATCTGATGCTACGCCCCGGCGCCGACATCATCGCTAAAGCCGGAGGCCTACACAAATTCATGCGCTGGGAACACCCCATCCTCACCGACTCCGGAGGGTTTCAGGTCTTCTCCCTAGCAGCACTAAATACTATCACCGACGAAGGCGTAACATTCCAGTCGCATATCGACGGGTCGCGGCATTTCCTAGGACCAAACGAGAGCATGAAGATACAGAAAGCCCTAGGCTCCGATATCGTCATGGCCTTCGACGAATGCCCACCATATCCTTCTTCGCGGGAGAAAACCGAGGCCGCCGTAACAAAGACGCTATCATGGGCGCGGAAATGCCGCGATTACTCCCTCTCCGATCATCAGCATCTTTTCGGTATAGTACAAGGAAGCACCTACGACGATATACGCCGAAACTGCGCAGAAGAACTCCGCTCCATGGACTTCGACGGATACGCCATAGGAGGCCTTTCCGTAGGAGAGCCCAGAGAGGCTATGAATTCTACAGTCGAAGCCACGACGCCACACCTTCCCGCCGATAAGCCGCGATACCTTATGGGTGTCGGAACACCACGGAATATCGTCGAAGCCGTTATGCGCGGCGTCGATATGTTCGACTGTGTCATGCCAACACGTAACGCCCGCAATGGCACGGCATTCACCACCTCCGGGAAGATACACATAAAAAACGGTAAATATTCCGACGACTTCTCACCACTAGACCCCGGCCTCGACAGCTACGCTTCACAGTTTTCTAAGGCGTACGTCCGACACCTAATAAACGTCGGAGAGGTCCTAGGGCTTACACTGGTAACACTGCAGAATCTTGCTTTTTATCTTGATTTCATGAAAAGATTGAGGCACGCTATACGCAATAACAAAGTACAAGAATTCTATGCCGAAGTATGTAAAATATACCCAACATAAAAAAAACAAAAGGAAAGACTATGAAAAAAACAATATTAAGCCTTACAGCATTCTATACATTCTTCATTACAAGCGGACTATACTGCCAAGAAGATGGAACCCCAGCAAAAGGCGGTGGACTCTCACAGACGATGATTATGATACTCGTAGCACTAGCATTCTTCTACCTGATACTATGGCGCCCAGAACAAAAGAAACGTAAAGCATTAGAAGAAAAAAGAAATTCCCTAAAAATAGGCGATAAAGTCATAGCAGTAGGCATCGTAGGGACAGTAGATGCAATAAACGATGATACCGTTATCCTTAAGATGTGCGACGGAAGTAAAATCGAGGTGCTAAAAGCCGCCGTAAATGATATGTACGCACCAGGTGATAAAAACGACCCAAATAAAAAATAATCACATAGGTGATATCTATGAGAATACGATACTACATAGGCATTATCGCTACAATAGCTATGGCGTCATTAGGCACAGCAGCCGCTACAGAGAAAAATGACGTCATAGATACTATCCATGAAATGCTAGAAACTATAGAAGAAATCGACGCCATAACAGAAGACGTCACACCACTGCTAAATACCAGCGAAATCGACACGACAACAGAAGAAGAAAATGTAGCTACGCTACATAGCTCATAGTTCGGAGACAAAATTATACGCTATACGCTATTCCTATACGCTTTTATAAAGGTTTCGCCTCTCCAGACATGCTTTTCGGAGGAGGCATCCTTAAATAGCGCCTAGCAGCAACTTGCGCTGTAGCTAAGCCAGTTTTATCAAAAGCGCCACCTCCATGAGTAAAAGTATGATTTACTGCATCCTGGGCTCTCGGAGCAGGAGGAGGATGCGCCATCGTGATGTCTCTAGTAGAAGGAGGGGTAATTGTAATCTTTGGTGCCCTATTGCCTGAAGAAGCTGCCTCCGCCGGAGGATCAAAAGGGTCTGTATAGGAGTCTGCCGCATCGGGAACAACGCCATCAAATTGCATTTCCATAACATTTCCTGCTATTTTTTCAAAAAAAGACGAATTTATACCATTTATAAACAAAAATCAAGAAATATATTGCAAAAACAACAGTTTAGTGTATATTATCAGACTATAAAGAATATTTTTGATGGATTTTATAAAAAAAACTAGTATAAATTTTAAACCTCAAGTGCATGAAAGAACTTAGGTTTATATTATTTTGAGGCAATATGGTACCTTTACCTAGACTATCTTTGGGCGGCCCGAAACTCGAGATTTCTCCTATAAAAATGAGGCCGGTCACCGACCCCGCTTCTTTAGAAGAGGGCATCGCTGTGGCGACTTCTTCTGCTCCTGTTTCTCCTGTTGCTTCTTTAAAGCTTGACCAAGTCCGACATTTTGATTCTTATGGAAATTCAATTGGCAGTGTAGCTGGTCCCAGAATAGATTCCGCCGATTTTCTTAAAGGGCTTGAAGACCTTCGTTCTGAAGAAAAAAACAAAACACTTAAGCAAAGCGCCGAAGACATTGTTTCGTTTATAGATAGCAGCCTCCATTTCACTGAAATTTGGAATCTTTATTCTAGAAATTCACAATATTCTGAGAAGATAATAGAGATGCAAAAACCTGATTTTTCTTGGGAGGATATACGTAATGCGGAATGGCATTCTTGTCGTATAGATATTGTGAAGACTATAAGTGGTATGGTTTCCGAGACTTTCAGGGTTCTTGGCTTTTCTCCTGTTAAAGGTGCCCATTTTGGTACGGAAAGACCTTCTTCCGATGTCGATGAAAACCTCATAGAAGATTCCGAAGAAAGACTGTCGGAATATCAGCTTATCCTCGGCAAGATAATTTTTGACAGGCTATGGTTTCATTATCTTGGCGGGCTTTCTTCTGTTAAAGCCGACGTGGAAGTATATCCTAGGAGTTCTTCTCAGCGGTATTCGGCCGACCTCCTTAAGACCGAAGAAGGCAAAAAGAAATATTATTATGAAGTTATCCGCCTCGTCGGAGCCCTTAAACTATTTACTGCACAAAAAAAAGCTGAAGATTCGTTAAGAGATGATACGGAATTGGAACGCAAAATTCTTGACGATTATGGAAATATAATGTCAGAGTATTTCGGCAAGGAGCTGAAGCAGGAAGTCCTAGAGTTTGAAGCAAAGATCCATGAAGGCATAGAGGACTGTGTTAAAGAAGGTGAAGACCATAGCTTTGCAGCTGTAAAGAACGCGTCATCGATGCTTATCACTCTTTCGAAGAAGATGGACAAGAGTTCTAGGGAAATAGATAGTTTGCGAAAGCGTATATTTCTTTTTCCTTGCGACAAGAAAAAACATGACGATTTGCTCATAGAATATTGTCGCCTTGGAGTGATAAAAAATTATTTTTTAAATGGAGGATATCTCGGCCTTGGTACTTTCAATGCCATATGTGCTCGACGCGGCGGGCAGCTGTTCCTTCAGGAAAAAGAACAGATGATTTTAGAAGAGGATTTGAAAGATTTAAACATAAGATTGGAAATCGCTAGAAAACATTTAAATGAAACAGTGTCAAAGCCAGAACAGGAAATATCTGTGGAAGAGGTGGCAAAGCTACAAAAAGAGCAAGAATTTCTTATTGCGGAGAATCTACGCCTGACGAAGCTGAAGAGTCGGATTCAAGATAAGCGTCCTTCTGACCCCGAGAAAGAGAGGAAGTCTCATCAGAAAAGCTTATATGCTATGCCGACAGGATATCAAAAAAACAACCATCTGGATCTTTTTGAAAGCTTTATGGAAAATTCTCTTTGCTTTATCAGGAAAATGCAGCAGATGCTGGAAGAGGGGCATGATATAGGGCCATCGTTTATCAAAGGGATGAAATATGCAAACAGAGCTCTTAAGCATGCACAAGAGCTTGCTGATGCTGGAATATTGAAATTCGACAAATCTGATGCTGCGGAAAAAAGCTTTGTTGAAAAGGCAGACAGAACATCGAAACAAGCACAGCCCTTTAGACATGGACATAGACGCGTTATTTCCGATGCGCTGTCTGTCGATTCAGAGACATCGGATGATGTCGGTGATGTCGACCTCAGCGATGTCGGTGTTGGCATTGTTGATGGAGATGCTGACGAACCACAACGAGAAGAAACTAGGACGCCAACACACAGAAGACTTTCGGCTTTGTCAGACCAAGCATCTTTGAAAACGGACCAGAGTAGGAGAGGTTCAGTGGCTTCAGGTGCTGCATCGGCTGTGGCCTTGGCATTGCCGGAATTGCCGGTAATGTCGATAGTTCAAGAAGAAGGTGGAGACGATAAAGATATCGAGGAAATCTTGGGGCACATAGAAAAAATCTTCGCCCTAAGCAAAAGAGAGATTTCTTTCGAGAGACGTCGTGATTTTGTTGCCGCACGGTTCGTCAACGTTTTACAAGGCCGCAAAACATTGACACAGCAACAATCCGAGATGTTGTTTGACTGTTTGGTGTCAGAAAAACGAACTTTTGACGAAGAAACAAGCGATGCTCTAGACATGGCATCTTCGCAGATTCAGGGGCTGGTAGATGTTATCAATGCAGTGGCAGGTGATGAGACTTCCCCGGCGCATAAGAAGTTCGAAGAGGCAAGTATATCTTCTGCTGCCGATGAGATGTATGATTTCATGGAAGAGTTTACAAAATTGACAAAGAAAATATTTGCCAGCTATTTTGAGAAAATGGGTATATCGAAGACGCCACCGGAAAGGACGATGCCATCGTTGACAGAGATCTTAAGCGTTCAGTAACGTCACTGATGTTACGCGCTACCGATTTTTTTACCACAGAGTTTCCCAGGGCTGCCTCCCGCCCCTGCAATAAAAAGTAACAAGCCACAATTTCTCACCACAGAGACACAGAGCACACAGAGAGCGCCCACTGCGCAGAGCGCGCGCAGCGGACGCACAGCTGTCGACATTGTCGTTGATTGTACTTCCGTTCTTTGTTTTCCCTAGAGCAAACGTAAAGATGCAATCTTATTTTTACGACAACGGCGAGAGGGGCACTGCCGTGTCCGGGTTTATTCATTGTTCAATGAAAAGGGGGTCTGGGGGAATCCCCCAGCCATATTCTTTTTCCTCTCTGTGTTCTCTGTGACTCTGTGGTGAAAAATCCTATTCCGAAATTCCTTCATAATAATGGCTATCGCGTAAGGTCAGTAACGTCAGTCAGTAATATTCATTTTTTTCATTGCTAAGATTCTACCTTCTATACCACAATATTCTTTATTGTAATTCACTGACTAATAGGAGAGTGTTATGAAGAAGATTATGGGAAGATTTGTAGGATGGGTGATAATGACGATATTGCGTCTGCGGTATCGCGTAACGATCAAAGGTCTTAAAGGGATAAACAAGAAGATGTTAACGAAGCCCGGCGGAATAATATTCCTGCCGAACCATCCTTCTATCTTAGACCCCGTGATGGTCAATGCCTCTCTCAAGAAATTCATGGCACATCCCGTCATCGTAGAGTATATGTATTATAAGCCTGGCGTCAACTGGCTTGCAAGGCTTTCCGACGGTGTCCCCATTCCTGCCTTCGACGAAGCACACAACACCATTAAAATGCACCGCAGCGAGAAAGTCTTTGCAAAGGTTTGTGACGTCCTTCGTAGCGGAAAAAACCTTTTGTTCTACCCTGCAGGACGCACGACGTCAACAGGAATGGAAGTCATCGGCGGATCGTCGGGATGCCACCGCATCCTCAGCGAAGTCCCCGAAGCCAACGTCGTCCTTGTCAGAACCTCTGGCTTATGGGGCAGCTCTTCGTCACGAGCACTCACCGGAGAACTCCCTCCTATAGCAAAGTGGATAATGCAAAGCGCCAAGATCGTCTTTAAGAACCTTATCTTCTTCACCCCAAAACGCGAGGTCACCATAGAATTCGAGGTCGTCAACGACCTGCCATATGACAAATCACGCCTTGAATTCAACAGAGCACTCGAAGAATGGTACAACAAGCCATATTCTACCGAAGACGGGAAACATCACGGCGAGCCATTGAAGTTCGTATCTTTCAGCGCATGGCGTGAAGAGTTTCCAAGAATTAAACAGCAAGAAGTTGTCGAAGAAGAAGAGTTCGCTATCGAAGATATCCCCGAAAAGATACAGAAAGAAGTCATCGCCGAACTCGCTGAATTAGCAGACCGTAAACCCGAAGATATAACGCCGACGACAGACCTTGCCACAGACCTCGGTCTCGACTCCCTAGACGCCTCGACGATATTACTCTTCCTAGAAGATAAATATCACGTGCTGGGTGTGCAGCCCAACGCAATAACGACGGTATTGTCGGTGATGGCCTTCGCAGCCAAGAAAAAGAAGGTGAAGAAAAAATCCGCTATAGCGTCGGTGATACCAAACTTCGAAGCATGGAATAAAGAAGAAAAAAAACGGAAACACCCAGAAATCGCAGAAGGTGAGACACTGCCAGAAGTTTTCTTCAACACATGCGCACGTATGGGAAAAAAATCTATAGCATGTGCCGATGATGGCTCTGGCGTCTTGACGTATGGCGACTTCAAAATCCGCGTCGCATTACTAGCAGATTATATAAAAACATTGCCAGGAGACTGTATCGGCATCCTTCTCCCAGCATCGATAGGAGCGAACCTCTTCGTCTTGGCGACGCTGCTCGCAGGAAAAACACCAGTGATGATAAACTGGACGGTAGGCTCTCGACACCTAGAGACTATAGTAAAGACCACCGGCATGAAAAAGGTCCTTACGTCATGGAAATTCATCAACAGAGCAAAAAACGTAGACTTCACAGGAATAGAAGATATCGTCGTGATGCTAGAAGATGTGAAATCGTATTTCACGCTAGGACGTAAGATAAAAGCAGCATTAAAAGCTAAGAAAGGAACAAAAGCCCTCCTCAAGAATTTCGGCTTCGACAAAGCCAAAGGCGACGACACCGCCGTTCTTCTCTTTACCAGCGGCACCGAAGGTATGCCTAAAGGCGTGCCCCTCACTCACAATAATATCCTCAGCGACCTCAGAGCAGCGCTGCCTTCTATAGGCCTTGCCGCCGACGACATACTATATGCCGTGCTTCCACCATTCCACTCTTTTGGATTCACCGTTACAGGGATGATGCCTTTAATATCAGGACTTAAAGTCGCTTTCTTCCCAGACCCCACCGACAGCTTCGCCATGGCAAACGGAATACAACGCTGGAAAGCGACAGTGGTATGTAGCGCGCCGACGTTCCTAAAAGGACTTCTGCATTCAGGAACGCCAGAACAGCTTGCTACGCTACGATATATCATTACCGGCGCAGAAAAGGCACCACAAGAGCTTTTCGATAGAGTCGCCGAACTAGGAGAAGATAAAGAAGTTATCGAAGGGTATGGCATAACAGAATGTGCGCCAGTACTGACGTTGAACGCCCCAGGAACAAAAAAGAAAGGCGTAGGAAAAGCATTGTCGTGCGTACAGCTTCTTATCGTACACCCCGACACCCACGAGCCACTGCCTATCGGAGAACGTGGTCTCGTCCTAGCAAAAGGCGATAACGTCTTCCACGGATATCTGCAAGGTACCTCGACACGGTCGCCATTTATCGAGACGCAAGGATTCTCATGGTACGACACCGGAGACCTTGGATTTCTAGACGAAGAAGGATACCTCACGCTGTCAGGGCGTATGAAGCGCTTCGTAAAGATCGGCGGAGAGATGGTAAGCCTGCAAGCACTAGAAGAAGGCATCCTCGAGCAAGGCCTTGCAAAAGGATGGGCGCATATACACGAAGGACCGTCGACAGTAGTCTCTGCGCAAGAAAAAGATGATGACAAGACGAAATTCTTCCTCTTCACAATCTTCGACATCGACGCAAAAACCGCTAACGACGCCCTAAAAGACGCAGGCTTCAGCAACCTCGCCAGGATCTCCGACGTCATCGTCGTCGAAGATATCCCCATAGCAGGAACAGGCAAGGTCAACTACCGCCAACTCGACACCATGCTACGTTAAGGGTGCTCCGCGCACCCTTAACAATCCCGCGCCAAAGGCGGTATCCGCCTCTGGACTCCCCACGTAGGCGACAAATAAAAAGGCGTAAAGCATTGCTTTACGCCTTCTTATTTGCTGCCGTTCCTAGCCATCGCATATGCGATGACAAGGAAAGAGGTTTGTATTGTAACATTTTATTTGGTGTGGTAACATTGAATATTAGAAGGTTATCTTACGATTGGCGTGTTGCAAGGGGCTGTATATCCCGCCGAGGAGAGGATTTTTGCGAGCCAGCAAAAATCGCCGATGGCGGGATTCGCTTGCGAGGTGCACCAGTCATAAAACGCCGTTATTTTTGGCTTTTGCCGAAAATGAGCCCGCCTTAGCGGGCTAAGCGTTTTTGTAGCTGGTGCACCTCATACAAATGAGGCGAAGGGCAGTAAGAACGGGGCGACACGGCATTGGGGAGTCCAGAGGAGAACATCTCCTTTGGCGGAGATTGTTAAGAGGCAGAGCCTCTTAACAAGATGGTAGTAACGTCAGCTAGAAGGTTATGAGCTATGGATTTTGTTTTGTATAACACTATGACGCGGAAAAAAGAGGCGGTACTGCCTCTCGATGGGAAGACGTTGCGCGTCTATACATGTGGACCTACGGTGTACGATTATGCTCATATCGGGAACTTCAGGACGTATGTCTTCGAAGACCTGCTGCGGCGTGCTGCGAAGTTCTTTGGCATGGACGTCGAGCAGGTGATGAACTTCACCGATGTCGATGACAAGACGATAAAAGGCGCTCTTGCCGCTGGTGTTACCCTTGAAGAGTACACCAAGAAATATAAAGAAGCATTCCTCCACGACCTCAACGTACTGGGCATCGAAGACGTAGAACATCGCCCTGCCGCCACGGAATATGTCGACGCCATGATAACGATGGTACAGGGACTCTTCGACAAAGGGTACGCCTACAAAGGCAGCGACGGTAGTATATACTTCTCTATAGCGAAGTTCAAAGGATATGGAAAACTGTCACACCTTCCTCTCGAAGACCTTAAAACTGGCGCATCAGAACGTACTGATAACGACGAATATGATAAAGAACACGCCTCGGATTTCGTTTTATGGAAGGCATACGACAAAGATCGCGATGGCGAGATCTTCTGGGAGAGCACCTTCGGCCCAGGACGCCCGGGGTGGCACTTAGAATGTTCTGCTATGGCAAAGGCGATATTAGGAAATACCATCGATATACATTGCGGCGGCGTCGATAACATATTCCCGCATCACGAGAATGAGATAGCACAATCAGAAGCATATACCGGAGAACCCTTCTCAAAGATGTGGGTGCACTCTGAATACCTCATCGTAGAAAACAGGAAGATGTCAAAAAGCCTGGGAAATTTCTATACCCTCAAAGACCTCATAGACAAAGGATATACCGGCAAGCAAATAAGATATATGCTTCTACAGACACACTACAGGATGCAGCTGAACTTCACGATACAAGAACTCGACGCTGTAAAGACGTCGCTAGAAAGGATACACTCTTTCGTGACAAGGATGGAAGAAATACAAGGCGATGATTCTTCTAATGCCGCCGATGGCGTCGTCGAAAAGACAACGAAGGCATTTTCCGAGGCCCTCGCCGATGACATTAACATCGCTAAAGCATTGGCAGCGATCTTCGATATGATCCGCGAAGTCAATGCCATCGCCGATAAAGGATCGCTATCAACAGAAGAAGCACAGAAAATCCTCGCTATGGTGAAAAGCTTTGACGCCGTCCTTGGCATCATGACACCAGAAAAAGAAGAAACCCCACAAGACCTCCTCGATGCTCTTGAGCAGCGCCAGCAGGCACGCAACGATAAAGACTGGAAACGCGCCGACGAGCTCCGCGACATAATAACATCACGAGGATATACTATCGAAGATACACCTAAAGGCGCACGCTTGAAGAAAGATGTACGATAAAACAAAATAAATAGGAGCTTTGTTGCTAAAATGGAAGTATCAGGAGATAAATCTTTTATGTCTATAGACGATGACGGCTCTGATAGAGACTCAGAGTCCAGTAGTTTTTATGAAGGTATTGAAGAAGCTATACAAAAAAGAGACGAAGCGGCGTTCCGCGATTCTTTTGACGGGGTTGGCGGCGAAGATAGAAAAACTATGCTTCTTAGCATATATGATTCTCTTATATCTACGCTAGAAGACGAAGTCGTTTCAGGAGATACTGGCGATTATTTCTTCAAAGAAAAGTTCTTATTTTTGATGACGATGATATACGACAACTATCCCGAGCTTAGCGATTATATGGTAGCAGAAGAAAGACCGGGGGCGCCGAGAGAAGGTAAAAAATTACATATAGAACATATGCTAACACCTGATGGGATACGCGTTGTTATAGAATATCTTCGAAATAAAGGAAGCCTTAAGCTCCCGTGCAGGATGTGCGATGATTATGAAACCTTTGAGAAAAACCTACGAGACCTTCCTGATAATAAAGATATAAGAGAACTTTTTATTGTGCGAGTACAACAAAGAGATTTCAAGGGAAGGGTTTCACATCACGTGCTTCCAGTATATATAGAAAAGAAAGAGGGGGAGCCATATAAGGCACTGATTTCCGACTCTACAGGAACAGGACAGTATACTTTTCTTCTGCAAAGAAAAATTCTAACCAGATTTCCAGAAGCACGTATTTATGTTGCCGACATGAAAAGACAAGCAGACCCTACAAGCTGCTCGATATTTTCTCTACGCGACGTTGCACAGATCTCACGCTTCGAAGACATCTTTACAACGCTCGACGAACTAAATCCTAATAAAACAGTAAGAAAGCCAAAAATAAAATTTTGTGAAATACTGCCTCTTGAGATGATGAAAACCTCTCAGTCATTAAGTCGCCTTGATAAAGCACAGGCTCTATCTCCCGATCCCAAAAGAGTGATACATCATGGTAAAATAGATGGAGAGAGAGTCAGCCCAGAAACGTTAACGGAGAATGTCGGTAGGCATTCAGTTAAAATTGTTGACGACCGTCATAGAAACCTTCTTGTGCAGAAACGCTTCTACAAATACGTCCGTCTTTTCTTGGAAAAGATTTTGTGAACATAAAAGAACATATGTAAACATGCAAATTTCGCCGTCGACACCTTTTTTTTCTGCAACAGGATATGTTCTCCAGCGCGCTTCTATTATTGATCGTGGTCCTCAGGAAGAATGTTACGAAGCTCTTAAAACAGCGATAAGAAATCAAGAAGAGCAGTCTTTTTGTGAATCTTTCAAGAAAGTAAAAGAGGAAGAAAGAAAATACGTCCTTCTTGAATTATATGATAGTCTTGTTGACGAGCTAGAAAGCCAGGCTGTTGATGGAAAGAGTGGCGATAGTCGTTTCAAAGAGTATTACCTGTTTTTGATGACAATGATATATGACAGATATCCTGATCTTGGCAAATATATGGTTGCAGAAGAGATGGTCGAGAGACCAGGAGATGATGATAGGCCGCATATAGAACACATACTGACACCCGAAGGCGTACGTTTTATCGTAGAGTATCTTCGCAACAAAGAAAGCATTCAGGTTCCGTGCAGAGTATGTGATGACGATGAAGCTTTCGAAGAAAACCTTGCAACTTTTATCAAAGAGGATAAAAGCAGGGAAATGTTCATCATAAGACGGCATCGGAGAGGCCAAGCTAAAGAGTATATTCATCATATGATCCCGATATATATAGAGAATAATACAATGGGTGTTAGAGCTTTGATTTCCGATTCCGTGGCAGCGGAAATATATACGGAGCAGCCCAAAAGAATAATATTAACAAAATTTCCTAGAGCGCATATTTATGATGTTGCTGTGGAAAGACAAACAGATTCTGTAAGTTGCTCGATATTTGCTTTGCGAGACGTTGCTAAGGTATCACGTTTCGCAGATATCTTTAAAACCCTCGACATACTGAACCCTAAAGGCCCGACACGACTTCGCAGAGGGGGAGGGAAGGTAAAATCTTGTGAAAATCTGCCACCCGAAATGATTAAAACTACACAGCACGTAAGCTGTTGGGAAGAACATGCCGAAAATAAAGAATACCGAAAGCATGTTATCGTTTTAAAGGATGGTAGCAGCAAAAACCTTCTTGTGCAGAAACGTTTCTATAAATACGTCCGTCTTTTCTTGGAAAAGATTTTGTGAAGATAATTATACCAATCCTGGGTTAAAAATGCATTTTCAACCCGGGATTGGTATTAGCCCATACTTTTTTTTATTGCATAGACGATCTTCTTTAAGAAAAGCACGAACCGGTTTTGGAAGAAACTCCAGGTAGACTTCATGAACCAAGGGGCATTGCTCCATCCTTTTCTTGCATATAAATATAGTCGTGGCATATGTGGTAAGACACAGTCAAGCCTAGCATCAGAAAACGAATGAAATATGCAGTCGCCAAACTCTTTTTCTAGCATGGCTTTTTCTAAATTCCTCATGATATAATATCTTTGCGCTGCAACAGTATAATGGAAATCAAGGTTTCTGTTTTTTGCGTTTTTTTCTAATAATTTTCTGCGGGGGACGTCTTCCCACCACCCAAGAGGTTTTTTGCTATGAAGTTCATCGATTTTCTCGAAACTTATACCACAGCGATCCCATAGATCTTTAAGGTATATATATTCGAAACCGAACTCTTTAAAAAGTTTCTCCATCGCACAAGAATACGATGCTATCTTGTGATCATCGATGCCATTATTTTTGCCGTGCTCTGTAGCGATGATAAAAACAAAGGAGATCCCTTTGGAGTAAAACTTTTTTACGCCTTCATTAAGCTTCGCAAGCCATCTGCACGTCTTTATATCATAGTCATCGGTTTTGTCTTTTTCTCCGACGCCCCAAAAACCAACCAAACGTATCGGTTTGTCCATAGCCATCGACTCCGCGACTCTTTTTTCAACATCACCCAGAAGGAAAGGTTTGTCGCGGTTGAATTTTTTTCTGATTAAAGCTTTGATTGTTCGTTTCATCACCATATCCTTTGATATAACATAAGTTACTCAAATATGCTTTTAGCGAAACAATGAAATAGTATTCAACATTTATCTTTTCAAAGCTATAGCTTCTTCATCAGAAAGGATGTTGATAAAACGCTCGAACTGCACGCCAGCAACGCCCATATCGACGTTGTTAACCGCCTCATCAGTATAGCCATACCGCAGGCCAATAAACGGCACACCACGAGCCTCGCAGCTATCGGCGACCATAGCAAGGTCCGAAGCCTTGTCGTTGATGAAGATCACTGAAGCAGGAGAATATTCTATGCTATCAAGTACAGTAAAAAGAGCGTTCCCCTTGTGGGTGTTGTTGGTGAAGATTACACCATCGGAAAGCATGACAGGACGCTCCAAGGAGAAGAACATCGTCGCCGTAGAAGGCGACGTCTTTGCTATATCGACCCCTAAAGAAGAAAGCTGGTGTCTCGTCGCAAGCTCCAGCCAATGCCCGCGTGTCGTCATCGCCATAACGGCGACGTCACGGGTTTGAAGGTCGACGATAACATCGTCAATGCCTTCTTCGACGAGAGTAACCTCGGAGACGCTCTGTATCGCCATCCACTCAAGCAAAGCTTTTGTTAGAGCCTCTTCTTTCCCCATGCCGCTATCGCAATATTCCTGGTAATGCGGAAAAAACCAGTGGTCGCAGCCAAGCGTCTGTACAGGGATGGCGATGGTATTGTCGATGTCGAAGACGACAAGAGTGTCGTCATTGACATATTCAACAAGTTCTTCCATATGTGGCATCTCGATGATGTCAGCAGAGAGTGTGGCGCAAAAGAACGATAAAATTACAGCCAGAAGTCTTTTATGCCACATAGTTTACTCCTTTTTCATGAATGGGAAAAATAGCACGTCACGGATCGAAGCTGCATTTGTGAATACCATCACAAGCCTGTCGATGCCGATGCCAACACCTGACGTCGGAGGCATTCCCTGGCATATCGCTTCGATGAACTCTTCATCGAGAGGGTTGGCTTCTTCGTCGCCAGAAGCAAGACGCGATGCCTGATCTTCCAAGAGATCTTTCTGTATGACAGGGTCGTTGAGCTCGGTATAAGCGTTGCACATCTCACGGCCCATCATGAAGCTCTCGAACCTTTCGACGATGCCATCGGCACGCTCTTTAGGGTCGCGGTGTGGTTTGCACAACGGTGTCGTCTCGATAGGATGGTCGGTGATATGGTGCGGCTGTATGAGCTTGTCTTCGACGAGCTCCTCGAAAAGATGCGCGATAAGCAGCCCACGAGGGGTGTCTTTTACATCGTCGGCATCGAAGGCACTCTTCTCGACGATAACAGCGCGTAGAGCGTCGTCATCCATGCCCTCAACATCAACACCACCATATTCTTTGATACTGTCTTTCATCGTAACACGACGCCATGGAGCTTTCATCTCGATATATGTCAGATTACCTTCCTCTTCGGAGCCTACAGGGACTTTAGTGTCACCATAAAGCTCTAAGGCGAGGGTCTCGAATAGCTTTTCTACAAACGACATCATATCATTATAGTCCCAGTATGATGCATACGCCTCTAAGATGGTAAACTCGGGGTTGTGGCTCTTGTCGATGCCTTCATTGCGGAAAACCTTGCCAATCTCGTAGATCTTGTCCATGCCGCCGATGATGAGCTTCTTAAGAGATATTTCTGGAGAAATACGTAGAAACATCTCCTGGTCGAGGGCGTTGCAGTGGGACTTGAAAGGTCGCGCCTGAGCGCCACCGTAGATGTTCTGCATCACAGGCGTCTCGACTTCTGTGAAATCGGCGTCTTCAAAACAACGACGTATCGTACGTACTATGGCACTGCGAGTAATGAAGGTTTTCATGACGTCGTCGTGGGTGATAAGGTCAAGCCAGCGCTTCCTATAACGCACCTCTTTGTCGGCAAGACCAGCGTGTTTGTCGGCGAGAGGAAGCAGTGTCTTGCATAACAACGTCACTTTCTTGGCGTATACCGTAAGCTCGCCCTTCTGTGTACGGAAGATATGGCCTTCAACGCCGATGATATCACCAAGATCGAGCTTCTTCTCAAGGAATTTCAGAGGCTTGGGAGCCTGTACAACGCCACAACCCTCAGGGTCATAGCCAGTGACGACGGTGTTTTCCCTGTTGAACATAATCTGTATCCTAGACGTCTCTCCCTGAAGCTGGGCGAAGGCGTTCTTTCCCATGGCGCGGAATAATACAAGACGTCCAGCAACACATACGTTAAGCGTCGTGCCGGCAGCAGCGTCTTCGCTTGTGCCAAGGTCACCATCGGAATACTCTTCGTGGAGCTTCAAAGGCGAATGCGTAGGATAGAAACTATGAGGATAAGGCTCGACACCAAGAGCTTTGATCTCTTCTAGTTTGCGGGAACGGTTGATAAACTCTTCATGAGAACGGTAGTTGTGAACGTCTTCCATAGCGTCTTCCTTAAATAATTGTTGCAAGAGATACCATTATAGTAAGAAAAAGACTATTTTTAAAGCAAAAACCCACAAGCTATATGAGATGCTTGTTAACCGTGAGCAGCAAAAGCCGCAGCAAGAGAGACAACAAAGGAGCCTGCTGCTACTAAAGAAAACGTCATAGCGACTAAAGGGTTGGATGCAATAGCGGCAGCGGTGGAGATGATAGTAGCACTAGAAGATGTTATTCCAATAGAGGCCGTAGCTACAGAGGCCGTTATTATACTGAAACTTAAAGAGGCATAGTCGACAAAGAAGCCTTTTGTCGTCTCTTTATAACATTTAGGATCTTTGACGAAAGGTTTCTGGAATATAGGAGCCGCCACGCTGCTGATGAGAGCGGTCAAAGCGGTGAAGATGGCGCCTGCATAAAAAGTTAGAGCCCCAGTCGTAGCATACGTTAAAAGCGATACAGTCGAGGCCGAAACGCCGCCGATAGCACCATATTTTGTACATCGCGAGGGCTCTAAAAATAATGCTGCTGTTGATGTTGTCATTCTAAAAAAATGTTGTTTGCGGAGATATGTTTATAAGCAAAGAACACTTTTTTTGTGAAGGGAAATCTTTTTTAGAAGCGTTTATAGCGTCATTTAGCGTGAAAATGCTAGGACCCCTGACGAGAAAATGAAAGCGGTATCGATTTTTTACCTTCGCATGCCCAGTAGGTGTAACAGGGTGGACTTTGAAGCCACGAGGAAGACGACGTAAAAGCTCTTTCCTGAAGGATTCAGCGCTAGAAAGCGTTGCTTTCTCTTCGGCGCCGGAGAATGATATCTTTACCATCTGGCTAAACGGCGGATACTCGAAGATTTCTCGCGAAGATATCTCTTCGCCGTAGAAACCAGTATAATCTTGCCGTGATGCATGAAGTATCGTAGAATTAGTAGGAAGATATGTCTGTAATATCACCTCGCCAGCGACAACACCGCGTCCAGACCGCCCAGACACCTGTGTGATAAGCTGGAAAGCCTGCTCCGAAGAACGGAAGTCCGGCATGTTTAACGTCATATCGCTGTTGAGAACACCGACGAGGGTTATCTCAGGGAAATGTAAGCCCTTGGCGATCATCTGTGTGCCGATGAGAACGTCTGCCTTGCCATTGCGGAAGTCGCGGAGAAGCTTCTCATGGCTGCCTTTGTGCCTAGTAGTGTCGGCGTCGAGGCGTATCGTCCTGATCTCAGGGAAAATAGCATGTAGGGCGCTTTCGATCTTCTCGGTGCCGACACCACGGTAATGAAGAGAGTCACTACTACCACATTCCGGACAAGACCGCGGCGGCGGAACGATAGTGTTTCCACAGAGGTGGCACGACAGCATATTGCTCTTGCGGTGGTATGTCATCGCAACGTCACAATTCTCACACCCCATAACATGTCCGCAAGTCTTACACATCTGTGCAGTATGGTATCCACGACGGTTTAAAAACAAAAGCGACTGCTCACCACTGTCATAACGCTTTTTTATGCCGTCAAGAAGCTCTGCAGAGAACTCCGAGCCGTGGGTTCTTTTGCGCGATTCCTTCATATCGACGATGGTGACGACAGGCATCGTGGCACTGTTGTGGCGCGAATGTAACGTATGGAGGTGATACTTGCCCTGCTGGGCATTGTAAAAGCTTTCAAGCGAAGGCGTGGCACTGCCCAAAACAACAGCAGCACCAGACATGCTGCCCCTCATGACAGCGACATCACGAGCATGGTAACACGGCGCCTCGTCTTCTTGTTTGTAGCTGCTTTCGTGCTCTTCATCGACGATGATAAGACCAAGATCCTTGACAGGAGAAAATATCGCCGAACGTGCCCCTATGACGATCCTTGCCTCGCCAGTAAGGATCTTATGCCACTCGTCATAGCGCTCTCCATGGCTGAGACGGTGGTGTAAGATAGCAATAGTATCGCTAAACCTGCTTTTAAAACGTTCTATTGTCTGCGCAGTAAGCGATATCTCCGGGACAAGCATTATAGCGCCACGGCCCATATCGAGAGCACGCTGTATCGCCTGAAGGTATACCTCAGTCTTTCCACTTCCAGTGACACCATAAATAAGATGCGTGGCAAAAGCCTTGTCGTCGAGAGTCTTCGATATCGCCGAAAAAGATGAAGACTGCTCGTCATTGAGGACTTTCGCCTTAGTCTTGAAATATTCTACGCCGACAAGAGGGGACCTGTCGACACGGACGACATCGCAAGAAAGATGACCCCTTTTGACAAGAGAGTCTATAGGACTACGCGATACCATCGCCAGCTCCATAAGCTCCGAAAGGAAGATCCCTTTCTTTACCCTAAGCATGACGTCAAGGACTTCAGACTGCGAAGAATGTTTGTTCCTATATTCTTCACAAACCTTCCTTAAAGCATCGCGCGAGGCATTACGTTTTACGAAAAGCTGCTCCTTATGGGAGAAGCCACGACGTATCGTCGAAGGTATTATTGTCTTTAGAGCCTGCCGCAACGAAGAACAATAGTATTTCGACAGCCATAACGCTACCTCGAAAAGCTCTTCGGTGATAACAGCATCGGAAGAGATGACATCGTGGATAGGAACAACACGAGGATATGAACAAGAGTCTTTGACTTCGAGAATATAACCATATCGTAAATGCCCGCGGACAGGGACGGCGACACGAGAGCCTCTGACAGCAGCGTCGACGAGCTTCTCAGGAACGCCATAGTCAAGGGCTTTATCGACAGCGACGTCAAGGATAACAGAAACATAACGTGGATACTGTTTCATCATTTTTCACCGACGAGGACAGACTGCAACGTCTTCCAAAGCGTAGACTTTAAAGCAGTGTTGTTGTGATAGCGCGATATCTTCTCAAGGCCAACGAAAGACGCAGACCCAAGGGTAGGAATAGCATCGCCTTTACTACCGTGGTAATAATCGCCGAGATTATCTTTTACTAAAGAATTACAGGCGACAATATAACGTAACGAAGGCTCAGAGAGAAATGCCTTCCACCCCCATAATGCCTCGATCTGGTCGTAAGAGAAAAGAACCGCGGGAATAATAGTGTCATTGATGGCTTTTGTTACCTTCCCAAGGAAATCATGGTCGTCAGAAGACCCTCCACGGAAAACAACGACGACAGCAGGGACGGCAGGAGCATGCCTCTTCTTGGCAGCACTGTCGTCAGGAACGGCTTCGAGGAACTCTCCGTCAGGGAGAATCCCAGAAAAAAGACCCTTGACATCAGGACGATCAAGGCTTTCAGAATTTTTGGACTTCTCCAAAGCAAAACCTTCGATGCTAGTGCTTTCTTTGACGACAGGAGCTTTCTCCTTGCGATGACGAATGTCAGGCTCAACAGCGACCGTTACAGGGGGTTTAGGCGCTCTGCGATATGATGGAGAAGGGGAGACGGAAGACGCTCGAGGGATGGCAACGTCTTTAAAACGTGCGTAGATGCCTTCGTCGACGGCCTTTGACGAGGAAAGGTCTAAACCCTGGACGATATGCTCTCGTACGTCAGCAACAAGCGAAGAATAGCGCGAAAGAATGTCGTTCATAATTACTACCTATTTTTTTGAAAGCTTATCCTTTATCTCGGCGAGCTTCTCCAACGCCTGCATAGGCGTCATCTCATTGATATCGACATCTTTAAGAAGGAAAAGAGCGCGCTGCTCGTCGCGCGACATCTTATCAGAAGGCTCGAAGAGAAGAAGCTGCATCTCTTTGTCATTATTCTTTATCTTCGTAGCAAAGACATTGTCCAGAGCCTCGGCGGTGTCAAAAGTTGTCTCTTTAGAAGCATTGTCTTCAAGGTGTAGCAAAATCTCTCTGGCTCTGTCAATAACATCGTCGGGAAGTCCAGCAAGAAGAGCGACATGGATGCCATAGCTTTTGTCAGTAGAACCCCGTACTATCTTCCTAAGGAAAACAATATCATCGTCGCGTTCCCTGATGGCAACGTTATAATTCACAGCACCGGCGATCTTCTCCTCTAGCTTGGTAAGCTCCCAATAATGTGTGGCGAATAATGTCTTAGACTGCCGACCTTCTGCAGTAAGAAGATGCTCCGCAACAGCCCACGCCAAAGATATCCCGTCATAAGTGCTAGTGCCACGGCCTATCTCGTCGAGGATGACGAGAGACTTCGACGTCGCATTGTTTAAAATGTTCGCCGTCTCGGTCATCTCTACCATAAATGTCGACTGCCCACGCGATAGGTCGTCACTAGCGCCAATGCGCGTGAAAACCTTATCGATACCGCCAAGATGCGCAGCAACAGCAGGGACGAATGACCCCATCTGCGCCATTATTGCGATAAGAGCCACCTGCCTGATATATGTCGACTTCCCAGCCATGTTAGGACCCGTTATTACAAGAAGCTTGTTGTCATCACCATCAAGAAGAGCGTCATTTGGAATGAATTTCTCGCCGACCATAGAAGCTTCGATGACAGGATGCCTTCCACCAGTGATAGAAACCTTATCGCTGTCATCAATAACAGGACGGATATACCTGTTGTTACGCGCCGCCGTAGCAAAAGAATGTAGGGCGTCGATATGCGCCAAAGCATGCGCCATAGCGAAGATAGCATCGCAATGCTTAGCAACCTCAAGGCGTACCATGACGAATAACTCGTTCTCAAGAGCAGCAATACGCTCCTCGGCAGAAAGAGCTTTCTCCTCGTATTCCTTGAGCTCTGGAGAGATGAAACGCTCGTTGTTGACAAGCGTCTGCCTGCGCTGGAAACCCTCGGGCATCTTCCCCGCCTGGGCTTTGCTGACGTCGATATAATATCCGAAAACCCTAGTATAGCCGATCTTTAATGTCTTTATCCCCGTAGATTCCCGAAGACTCGCCTGATACTCGGCAAGCCACGATTTGCTGTTCTTCCTGATGCCACGCAACTCGTCAAGCTCCTGATGATAACCCTCCCTGATGACACCTCCGTCAATAAGACGCGCTGGAGGCTCTTCAACAAAAGCAGCGCCAATAAGCTCCGTGACCTCAGAGAAACTGTGAAGAGACCCCTTGTGCTCGTCAAGAAGCTCGGAAGAAATGCCGCCAAGAGAAGACTTTATCCCAGGAACCTGTTCCAAAGAAAAACGTAACGTTACAAGATCGCGAGGGGAGGCATAGCCGGCACTTACCTTCATCATAAGACGCTCGAGGTCGCGGACACTACTTAACGACTCGTGAAGACTACTGAGGACTGCCGTGTTGCTATATAAAGCCTCTACAGCATCGTGACGCGAAGAAACACCATCGCAAGAAAGAAGCGGCTGCTTGATCCAATGTCTTATAAGACGTCCGCCCATCGGCGTCGTTGTGTTGTCGAGGACGTCCAACAAAGTATTCTTCCTACTGCCATCGTTTAGCGACTCCGTAAGCTCAAGGTTACGCTGGGTGATGTGGTCCAAAACCATGAACTCCGACGTCGAATACGTGGCAATGCCCTTGATATGATCGATAGGAAGACACTGCTCTTCACAAAGATAACGCAACAACGTCCCTGCAGCAATAACAGCAGCATCACAGCCCTTTAGACCATAGCCATCGAGATTGTGTACACCAAAATGGTCTGTAAGGAAACGCGACGACGATATGTAGTCGAAATGCCACGCCTCCTGAGCGTTGACAGCACAAGAAAACGTCTTGGTAATGTCATCGAGAAACTCTCGATTGTCCTCACGCCACCCCTCAGAAATTAAAAGCTCAGCAGGACGCAAACGATGAAGCTCGTTAGAAAGCCCCTTAATATCCTCAAACTCTATGGTCTTGAACTCCGACGTCGTAAGGTCAAGAAAAGAAAAACCATAAACACCATCAACCGACGTTATAGCACCGAAGAAATTATTAGACTTCTCAGACAATAAAGACGAATTAACAAGAGTTCCAGGAGAGACAACACGGGTGACTTCACGCTTGACCAAACCCTTGGTCTTCTTGGGGTCTTCCATCTGCTCGGCGACAGCAACACGATGTCCCTTGCCAACAAGCCTGTCGACATAAGAATCACAAGTGTGATGAGGGACGCCACACATAGCAATGCCCTGGCGCTTGGTAAGGGTAAGCTCTAACTCCTTGGCAATAAGGACAGCATCGTCGTAAAACGCCTCGTAAAAATCGCCCATACGGAAAAATAACAGCGCACCCTTAGACCCAGCCTTGCACGCATGCCACTGCGCCATCATCGGCGTAACACGCTCCTTAACAACAACACTACCCATAAAAAAACCCCATAAAAATCCCCAAAAGATTACCACTTCATGCCCACAATCGCAAGCTTTTTCGGCTAATGTCAAGGTCAAGGGCGCGGAGCTCTTGACATTAGAGGCGGCGCGCGAGGACGAAGCTTTCCATCCATGCGCTGTCGGTGATGGATGATAGATGTATAGTAGCGGGACGTGATTTTTCACCGATGGTAGCGTGGATGAAGGTGTCGTCGCCGAGGTAAAGGCCGACGTGGCGAATTTCTTCTTTTCCGAAGAAAAGCAGGTCGCCGGGCGCTAGATCGTTGAATGGGACTATTATGCCTTCGTCCATAGCAGCTTGCTGGCGAGCAAAGCGTGGAAGGTCTATACCACGAAGCCTGAAGAGTGCCTGTACAAAACCTGAGCAGTCGAAGCCGAATGATGATGTTCCTCCCCACATGTAGGGGGTTCCAATAAAGTCCATGCTCTTTTTGAGCATTTCTTCGAGGGATAGTGGCTCAGAATTGAATACGAAGTCGCTGCTTTGCACCCAGTATTCGTCGCCTTCGATGTCACGAATTTGTATCCATTGATTTTTGAGGTCTTCTTCAGGAGAGACAACCTCGAGGGCTGTTTCGAAAACAAAGAGATCACAGGAAGATTTATAATTGGGTTCTGAATAAAAAAATGTCCAACGAGTGTTTACACGGGCGACGATAGGCGTAGAAGGATATTTTTTGTCTGTTTTTATGGCACCATCATTATAAGTCCAGCCACATTCTCCGTCGGGGGTTTTGATGTAATAATAGCTCCAGATATTATGATATCCTGGGCTTTCGTCAATAATTTCTACAGGAGTGCCGTATATAGGCGTAGAAATAACTTCACCGTCGAGTTCTTGGTTGGCATTCATCGTGGCAAAAGATTCGTTAATATAATAATATTCACCGCAATAAGAAACACTACACCATACCAGGGCCAACAAGAAAAATATTCGACGCATAACAAAACCTCCAATTTTCAAATTATATTGAAGGTAATATATGAGATTGTCGAAAAATCACGCAAGATAAGACATTTTTTTAATGAAAACGCAGAGCTTTTTATAACTATCCTTTACTAAAAGATTAGAGGCGGCGTGCGAAGAGGAATATATCTTTCCATTCGTCATCGGTGATGGAGGATAGCTGTATCATAGCTGGTCGGGAGCTAGTTCTATCGCCAATGGTGTCATGGATGAAGGTGTCATCACCGAGATATAGGCCTACATGGCATACTTCTTCTTGGTTGAAGAAAAGAAGGTCGCCAGGGAGGAACTCTCCGAAGGGGATTATAGTACCTTTTTCCATATCAGCCTGTTTTTGTGCAAACCTCGGCAGTGCTATACCTCTAAGCCTGAAAAGCATCTGCATAAAGCTGGAGCAGTCGAAACCGAATGCTGAAGCACCTCCCCACAGGTATGGGATATTGAGAAACTCTGTGCTTTTCTCGAGCATCTCTTCGAGAGAAAGAAGTTCTGGGTTAAAGATGACGTCGCTACTGCGTATCCAATATAGGTCTCCTTCGATGTCACGGATCTGTATCCATTGATTTCCGAGGTCTTCTTCAGGAGAAACTACTTCGACAGTAACTTCGAAAGGAAGAGAATATTCTTGGGAGCATGATGTGAAGTCTGGCTCGGAATAAAGGTATGTCCAAGGGGTGTTGATGCGAGCAACGATAGGCGTTGAAGGATATTTTTTGTCGGTTTCTATTATGTCCCACCATGTCCAGCCACATTCTCCGTCGGGAGTCTTGATGTAATATCCATAGCAACTGTCATCAATGATTTCAACAGGAGTGCCGTATATCACTTGTGAAAAAAGCTTGCCCTCAAACTCGTCGTCGGTGTACATATCAGCGACGCTATAATTGATATAATGATATTCACCACAATAAGAGACGCCACACCATAGAATTGCCAATAAAAAAAATATTCGACGCATAACAAAACCCCCAAGAATAATTTAAAAACAGTTTTGAAGGCAATATATGAGATTATAGAAAAACCGCGCAAGATAAGACATTTTTTGAATGTAAGTTCTTAGTTCGGAGCTCGATTCTAAACACTGATAACTGATAACTGATAACTGATAACTGGTCACTGATTAAATTAATGCCAGCAGCTACGGATTTTGTAGATGTTCCAGTCTTTGATAGTTCTGCTGCCGTTGGGGGTTGTTTCTACGAGAGGTTTTTTGTTTATGCATGCTGTAGCGAGGTCATCGGCGGTTTTGATGCCACGGAAAAGGTTTTCACCTTTGTCTTCGAAGATTTTCCCTACTCCGGAGGCATAGCCTTTTGCCTGTACGATCTTCAGAGTATTGCCGACTTCTGTTATTATGAGGACGTGTCCTGGAATCAATATGATATCGCCAGGCTCTAAAGATTCAGATTTCGAAAGTTGACGCATCTGATGTTTTATCGTAGTGGTGTTTTTACAGGAATATGGCATGCCGACGATCTGCGCCGCAGAATATATCAGCGAAGAACAGTCGTATCCAGACCTGGAATACTGAGGCATATGTTTTCTTTCGTAAAGGACGACGGTAGAATTGTTGTCGTTCTTGGTATATCGTGAGATGCCATTTTCTTTGTCGCAGCTTTTCGTCCAGCTGGCGCCGCCCAAAACATATGGGATGAAGCCATTTTCAAGGTTCGACCACAGACGTAGAAGTTTAACGAATTCGGCGACCTTTTTTTTGTTGCTACGTTTTGTGTTTACAAGACAGAGCCCTTTAGGCAGAGATAAAAACTCGGGTTTCTTGGATTTAGGCTGCAACACCCCCACGACGTATTCTTTTTTGTTTTCTTCGTCGACGACGAAGCGCGTCCCCGCAGAAAACGTTGTCTTTAGAGTATCGGAATAATGAGGATATCGTAGAGTGACGATTTTCTGCTTAGAGCGTCGCTGCGAAGGAGCAGGAGGAATCCATTGCGACGAAGACTTTATAAGGGCGATATTTTTTTTCAAAGTCCACCCGACAAGAGGTTGTTGTTGTGCCGATGGAGACGTCTGTAATACGACGTTAGGGATTTCTATCAGAACCTCATCGCCATAATCCTGTAAGACGTTAACAGTCTGGTTGAAAAGAATTTGATGCACGCGAGGAATGGAATATACCTTGCTGGGATAGCTGCATGGTAGTTTACAATATCTTTGTTTTCCTTTACTATTGCCTGCAGGCGGCACACCCAAGACATCGCCGATAGGGACAGTGACCATTGCAACGCGCTTTTCTGTAGAAGAAGAGCTTTTGCCGATAGCATCGGAAGGGGACTTCGTGCTAGAACACGAGGTGACGAAGAATACGGCGGCGCTAAGAATTGCTAATTTGAGGTATGGTGCGATTTTTTTCATGGTAACAACAGTAAATTATTTAAGGAACCACGATGATAACAAAGAACGGATTTTTTTTTCTACTAACTTTGCTTTGTGCATGTTCTAGTGGATACGATGATAAATCATTAGTCACTGTAGAAAAGCCCATAATCTTCACAGCATTACGTCAGGAACTCTCGAAGAAATATATACAAGAGCATTACGGGTATCATACATCGTCGATAATAATACAGCCTAAGATGATCGTAGTACATTGGACGGCAATGGATGCTTTTCAGTCGAGCTTCAACGCCTTCTATAAAGAAACCCTCGGCGACGGACGCAAAGATATCGCTAGTGCTTCAGCGTTAAACGTTTCTGTGCACTATCTCGTCGACCGTGACGGCACGATATATTCTCTTATGCCAGACAACTGGATGGCTCGGCATGTCATAGGACTCAATAATATCGCTATAGGCATTGAAAATGTCGGTGGGAAGGACCACAATGAGAACCTTACTATTGCGCAGGTCGACGCCAATGTTCGCCTTATAAGATACCTCTCCAGAAAATATCCCAAGATAAGATATCTTATCGGACACTACGAATATCTTAATTTCAAAGATACACCACTGTGGGAAGAAAAAGATCCATCATACAGCACGATAAAATCTGACCCCGGCAAGAAATTTATGGGACAACTCCGCGAAAACATCAAAGATCTTCGCAACACTCCGTAAATTATAAGCTCGGAATAGGAATTTCTACCACAGAGCCACAGAGAACACAGAGATTTTGGGACTGGCTAGGGGTTTCACCCCTAGAACCCCGAGGATTTTAAAAAGTTCACTGTTCAAAAACGGGGGTCTGGGGGAGACTCCCCCAGCAATTTTCTTTTTCCTCTCTGTGTACTCTGTGGCTCTGTGGTGAAAAATCCTACTCCGAATTCCTAACTTTTTATCTGAAAGCGACGTCGTCGTCATCGGCGGCGAGGTGCTCTAGAGAAAGCAAGATGCTATGTGGAAGTTGCTCGTATAATATCTGTGCGGCATCGCACTCGTCATCGTCGTGGTCGATTTCGGCGATAGAAGCTATGGAGAATTCGTTGTTGGCTTCGTCGTGAGAAAGCATTGGTATTGCAGGACAGTGCTCGAAGGGCATGCCGTCATCATGACGGTATTCTTCGGCGAGGGTTTGTTGGCGAGGGGAAGACGTTGGACGCATGAGGCGTATCGTAGGGATATCACCAACGGGGCTTTCTTCACCGACGATACAGTGGTGTGTCGTGACGA
Source organism: Waddliaceae bacterium (assembly GCA_018694295.1). NCBI lineage: Bacteria > Pseudomonadati > Chlamydiota > Chlamydiia > Parachlamydiales > Waddliaceae > Waddliaceae bacterium. The sequence continues at coordinate 15,799 of JABHNK010000025.1, read as the reverse complement.
CGGCGTCGGCGATTGCGGAAGAATATAAGCTCTCACGGGTGCCACGGTATCCTAGACGCTGAGGGTCGATATATTTCCCTTCGAAAGGAGTGTCGAAGAAAATATGATAGACGTTGGTCCTATATATGATAGCAAGGGCCTCTAAAACCCCGCTGGAGATGTTATCTTCTACTTCGTAAGAAAGAAGAGATTCTAGCAAAGGAGCGATGTTGATCTCGTTGACGACGTCGAGACGAGAACCATGAGACCGTATCCGTAGAGAGCCGCGATAATTCTGCCCTTCTAAGAGAATTGTGCTGGTATTGTCATTAGGGACGACAATGATATCATTGCATGGGAACGTTTTCTTTCCGATGGTGATGGCTTTATCGTCGGTAGCAGTGATGATAAGAGGGGAGTCCTTCTTAGAAACGAGGAGCTTCTTCTTTATCAGCATTTTCCCCGAAGTGGCATCGTAGAAGGAATATACCCCAGAACTTTTTATCGCTACATCGTCGATGTCGCTGGCAAGGAGTACAGAACATAGGCTAGGGACTTTTTGTGCGAAGCGATGTTCTTCTGCAGCAAAAGAAGCTATGTGGAAAGCGAAACATAATGTTGCTAGTATAGCGAAAAATGTTCTCTTGAAATACATAGTACCTTCCTCACTTTTTCTTCTTTGCAGGAGACCTCTTGGCGACGATGGGCTTTTTCTTAGGGGACGTCTTTTTTTTCACAAGGGCTTTTTTGGGCTTTATGATGGTGGCAGGCTTTTTCTTCTTGGCAGCATGTTTTTCTGGAGACTTTGCCTTCTTTTTTACTACAGCTTTTTTCTTGGCAGAGGTCCCGGCTTTTTCGATATGCTTAGAAGAGGTCTTCGCAACTTCTTTTGATGATGGCGTAGATGGTGCTTCGTCAGGCGCTTCGCTGGCGATATCAGGGATGAGGATGTCGCTTCCTACCGTTCCACACAATGACGCCAACTTGTTGAAGATAACGTCGATTTTAGACTCTTTGGCGTTGTGTTCATGGTTTCGTAGGCTAGCAATTAGAGCACTTTCGTTGTTGAATTTTGCTGAGAATGTAACTTCCGAGGCGGCGGAGATGTCTGGGGTGTATAGGAAAGGTTTCACGGGATCAGGGACGGTAAGGTATATGTCTGTAGTCTTCTGAAGCTCTAGATCATTTTTCATTGCCTGCTTCGGCGGTCTTCCACGCTTTGGACGCGGGTTTAAGGCTTCACTAGAATAGTATGTCTTGGATTTGGCCTCAAGGATCTTACGCGACGTGACGATCTCCTTAGCAGAAGAACGTAAGAACAGGCTCCTTTTAAGCCTGTCGATGGTGCTTTGTTCGATGTCGAGGTCTTCTTCGAAGACGAAATGGAAGGAATTATTACGTAACCATTCGATGATACGTACGCGAGAACGCTCTTGGTAATATTGATGCCACTTCTCAACTTCAGTGTGATGGTCGTAGATGAACTCAAGGAAATTCTCGCGAGCGTCTTTAGAGTGGATGATCTCAAGGAGCTTCTCCTTAGTGTCGATGTCATAGACTTTGTCGTTGACAAACTCTTCCATGATCTTCTTCGTCTCATAGAAAGTTAGCTTGGGGATAGAATAATAACGGTCGTGGTTGGCGGAAATCTCTTTGTCAAGAGCCTTGATGTCGACGGTGTTCTTGTCGAGGTCGACGAAAACAATGAAACCCTCGACGTTGTCGAGAAGGAAGAGACGCTCGTCGTCGGACTTCGAGAAAGCATCCATAAGGCGATGATATCGCAATATCAGCGGCTGCTTGGCCTTCTGCTTGGAGGTAGTAGCCTTTTTCTTCGTTTCTTTTTTTTCCATTGTCACCTTCTTTTCCATGGTATAACACCTTTCATTAATAATGAACGTATAGTCTACTACTAAAAGCACTAAATCTCAAGAACAAATCAATTAAGAGAGAGATCTTCGGGGATCATCGAAAGCGTGGCATAGCGTCCTCCCATCTCTAGGAGTATCGACTGCCACATCCTATCGACAGGCGTAGAGAAGATATGGTGTGGCGATGATGGATGAAGGAACCATTTGCCGTCGAGGAACTCGCGCTCTAGCTGCCCATGAGCCCAGCCGACATAGCCGAAGCATATGTTTATCGTAGGGCCGCCGTTGTCGACGATGCTGTTCTGTAAAAAAGATAGGTCGCCACCAATATATACCCCTTCGGAGACCTCGAACGTCTGCCCAGGAATAGATATACTGTTGTGGAGGAGCATCATCTGATTCGTCTGTACAGGACCGCCGGCGCGGATGCCGATGTTTGGGTTTGTTATTCCCTGAACATTGATGATATCGTTGGGGATCTCGATGTCGAGAGGCTTGTTGATTACGAGACCAAAAGATCCGCTAGGGCCATGCTCGCAGAGGATGATGACGCCATGGCAGAAAAGCCCCGAGTCAATGTTAGGCGTAGCGACGAGGAGCGTACCTTTTTTCATCTGTGAATACGGTATCTTGTTCAAGGCGTTAGCTCCTGTTCCGTTTTGTATTGTTGATTATATAGACGTAACATATCGCGAAGGCCTTCGACCTGGTTTAGAAGGTCACCAAAGACCTCCGAGAAGTCTTGAGCCTTGTCGGCGCTGCCATCATCGTCGATACGCTCTAATGCCAGCGACACCCGCGATAGCGACGTCGCAACTTGGTCGACCTCTTGCTCGAAGTAATTCTTAAACTGTTGCGGTGTACTGAGGTCGTGGAGAAGGTTTATACGCTTAGAACGCTGACGCTGCCAACCCTTGTCGAGGTGAAAAAGAAGGCCATAGTGGTTGACGTCGTTCATCATCGTCTCGAACTTGTTCATCAAAGAAATACCATGGAGGTATAAGTCTTCGTCGTTGATGAAATGTCCAATACTGCCCTTGCCTTCGGAGACTTTTTCGACGAGGACGTTGACATTCTCGGCAGCACCGGCGATGTTCGACAAGGAGCTGTCGATGTTTTGCCACGACTCGCTTATACGGTCTTGTAGGCCATTGAGGTCGGCAGTAAGAGTCTTGACGTTTGTGATGATGTCGTGGATCTCTTCAGGCTTGTTTATCGCTTCGGTGATGTCAGCGAGGTTGTTGGTGACGGAAGAGAACTTCGTAGAGAAATCATTTTCACGTAGCTCTTTGAGAAGGTGCGTCGCCTCACTCATAGTCGTTCCCATGTTGCTAGCAGCATATTGTATCGTATCGATAAGATCGGCATTGTTGACGCGCTCGAGGATCTCCTTGAGGTTCTCCGAAGAAGCCTCCATCTCAGAAAAAATAGTGCTGACCTTGCTGCTGTTTTCACTGATAATATCGACGATATTGTCGACGGCAACACGAGCGCTCATCGACAAAACAGCAAGCTCGTCGACGCTTTTCTCTATAGACCCAGAAATCTGGGCATATGCCTTGCCTCCATTGATGAGGACGGCGTCTTTGCCTTCACGAGGAGAACGAGGGATTATCATGATGGACTTCTCACCAAGAAGACCAGACGTATGGACGGCGATCTCGTCGCTGTCATAGACATTAACGCTAGAGTCTATGCTTAGAGTAAGCTCGTAAGGATATATTACGTCGAGACGCTGCTTTTCGTTGTCGCGGAAGTTTTTGGCATAGCTGATGTCAATGACTTCACCGACGGCCTTGCCGGCATAATGAACGCGGGTTCCTACAGAGATATTGTCGATATCGGCAAAACGTACGTATAACGTGTTGCCGCCATCGCCGACGGTAGGGTGCAGGTACATCAGAGACCATACTATTGCAACACATGACATGATGACAAAAAGTCCTATGATGATGTTCTTTCCTTTTTCGTTCATAATGATGCTCCTTCCGAAACTTGAGCGTTATGTAAAAATTCTTGTATCACTGGGTCGTCGATGGCGACAAACGACTCTTTGTCGGCAAGGTGGGTGATGACGCCACCATCTTGAAGAGCAAGCCTGTCGCCGACCTTCAGCGCAGAGATGATGTCATGGGTGACGACGATACTCGTGGCTTCTAGCTCGTGTTGTATCTTTATTATGAGTTCGTTGATATGCATCGCAGTAATAGGGTCGAGACCCGTCGTTGGCTCGTCGTACAACAAAATCTTAGGACGGTAGACTATTAAACGCGCCAAAGCAGCACGCTTTTTCATGCCACCAGAAAGGTCCGAAGGCATCTTCTTCTGTGTGCCTTTAAGGTTTACCATAGCAAGAGCTTCGTCGACACGATCGTTAATCTCTCCCTTAGTAAGCATAACACCAGTCTCAAGGTCGGGATGATGGTGCATATAAAAAGCCGTGTTGTCGGCGACATTCATAGAGTCGAAAAGAGCAGCATTCTGGAAAAGCATGCCCATGTTCTTCGTCGCATGGTATCTCGACCTTCCACGTAACGCAGGGATGTTTACGCCATCGACAAGGACTTCACCGCTGTCGGGCTTGAGAAGACCCAAAATATGTTTCAATAGAACGCTTTTGCCTTCGCCAGAACGCCCCAAGATGACGATAGTCTCGCCATCGACGATGACAAGGTTCAGCCCCTGAAGGACCTTGAGCTTGGAGAAGCTTTTATGTACGTCTTTAATTTCTATCATACCCGCAACACCGCATCGTAAAACATGTTAAGCGCCAAAGTCATCACGAAATTCGAGATAAGGATAACAGTATAGCATATCACTACACTGTTTGTCGTAGACTTCCCAACGCCAGCAGCGCCGCCAGAAGTCGTGAAACCTTTATAACACGATATCGTTACTATGAAAACACCGAAAATGAAAGCTTTGATAAGTCCGCTGATAAAATCGAAGGGAATAATATGGATGGGGAGGGGGTCCATGAAATTCTCCGGCGACATGCCAAAATGATATACCGAAATGACGAAACCACCAAGGACACCCATTATACAGCTGAAAACAGAAAGTAGAGGCATCATCACCATCCCAGCGATGAAACGTGGAGAAATAAGATGGCGTAACGGGTTCACCGCCATAGAACGCATAGCGTCGATCTGCTCGGTGACCTTCATACTGCCAATCTCAGCACACATAGCAGAACCAACACGGCCCGTTACCATGAAAGCCGTAAGGATAGGACCCAGCTCTACCATCATAGCCTTCGTTACCATAAGACCAGTAGCACCAGATAAACCCTTGTCGGCAAGCTGGAAAAATGACTGCACAGCAAGAACCGATCCCGTAGAAAAACCCGTTATCGCGACGACAGGTAACGACAAAACACCGATATTATAAAGATGGTGGCTGATAAGATGCCACTGCGGAGGACGGCGTATGGTGACGACTATCGTCCTGACAATCAACGTTATATATTCGCCCAGAGCGCCAAACGTCTTAGATAAGAAATTTATCATATATCTACCTTTTACCTAGCATCGTAGGAAAATAACCCTTTAGCGTCAAAGAAAAAGTAGACAATACCAAGCCCATTTGAAAAAGTCACAAATTGGCTTCAAGATTTTTTCATAGAAATATGCGCGGAGAGCGCAGCAAACATTTGTGTGTTAGCAAGATCGAGCGCTGTGTTATATGCAAAAAGATGAAGATGAATTTGCGACTTTTTTATTTGGGCTTGGTATAATATCAAAGCCTCTTGGGTTTTTATCCCAAGACGTCTATAATAAAGCAGATAAAAATAAGGGAATAATATGAAATATTGCGAAGCCATAAACACCACAAAGCGACGAACGACCCGCGAAGTCATGGTCGGCGATATAGGCATCGGCGGAAATAACCCCATACGTATACAGTCGATGACAAACACCAAGACCTCCGACGTCGATGCCACAGTAGCACAGATCATCGCCCTCGCCGATGCCGGATGTGAGATAGCACGCGTCACCGTCCAAGGAATGCGTGAAGCCTCGGCATGCTCCACAATAAAATCCAAACTCCGCGACGCAGGATATACCATCCCCATCGTCGCAGACATACACTTCATGCCAAGAGCAGCGCTAGAAGTCATAGAACATGTCGATAAGGTACGTATTAACCCCGGTAACTATGCCGACAAACGTGCAACGTTCGACGTCATAGAATACGACGACGACTCATACCGTCAAGAGCTCGAAAGTATAGAAGAAAAATTCTCGCCACTAGTAAAGAAGTGCAAAAAGCTCAAAAAAGCTATGCGTATCGGCGTCAACCACGGATCGCTATCAGACCGTATCATGAGCAGATATGGCGATACCGCCAAAGGTATGGTAGAATCAGCGATGGAGTTCGCGACAATATGCAGGAAAGATGACTTCCACGATATCATCTTCTCAATGAAAGCAAGCAACCCAATCGTCATGATACAAGCATACCGACTCCTCGCCGCAGAGATGTACAAAAAATCCTGGGACTACCCACTACACCTCGGCGTGACAGAAGCAGGAGAAGGCGAAGACGGTAGAGTGCGCTCGGCAATGGGGATCGGAGCCCTGCTCCTCGATGGTCTAGGCGATACCATCCGCGTCTCACTAACAGAAGATCCCACAAAAGAAATCGCACCATGTAAAACCCTCGCCGCCTTCGCAGAAAACTATATAGGGAAAGGCACCACGCCTTTTGAAGAAAAAGAACGCATACGACGCAAAGTCATCGTCAATGCACCCCTACACAGCGATGGGTCGGCACTAACAAACTCGTCGGCGGCCGGCTTCGACGCCAATATCAACGACATCGATGACACACTCATCATCGACGAAGATACCCCATGGGACGACGCCATAGCAAAAGCAAAAATCATCATCCTGCGTCCAAAAAACAACCGCCTGCACTACGCTAGAGCCTTCCACCAGCACCTCTGCAATAACAATATAACAACACCGCTAATACTCGACTTCTCATACACCTGCCCACAAGAAGACCTCGTCATCGAAGCCTCAGCAGAATTCGGCGCCCTACTAACCGACGGCATCGGAGACGGAATACTCATCGACGGCGATTACGACACAAATTTCCTTCGCACCCTCTCGTTCTCCATCCTCCAAGCAGCACGGATGCGTACAACGAAAACAGAGTTCATATCGTGTCCAGGATGCGGACGCACACTCTTCGATATCCAAAGCGTCGTAAAGAAAGTGCAGAAAAAACTCGGAAACCTCCCCGGCGTAAAGATCGCAATAATGGGATGTATAGTAAATGGCCCAGGAGAGATGGCCGACGCCGACTACGGATACGTCGGCTCCGCACCACATAAAGTCGACCTGTACGTCGGAAAAAAATGCGTAGAAAAAAATATCGACGAATCCCACGCACTAGAACGTCTCTCACAGTTGTGTGAGGGTGAGTGAGGGGGACGCTGCCCCCTCACGCTCCCCCGCCAAAGGAAACAAGTTTCCTCTGGACACCTGATTACAAAAACGCCTCATTTTTCGACAAAATGAAGCGTTTTTGTAATAGATTGTCCCCAAAAAGCCTATTTTCTTCGACGCGAGAAGCTTGAAAATCACCCCACAATAGCACCATAACCCGCTTTCGGCGATTTTTGCTTGTCCGCAAAAAACACTCTCTTCAGCGAGATGAAATTATTGTAGTATATGTTCGGCCGAGGTATAATTGATTTCATCGCTCAGGTATATGTGTGAGTGCTATGAGTAACAAACAAAAGATGGAGACAAATAAGGCAGTGGAAAAAGAATATTGGCTATTTCAAAAATTCCCAGTTATTGCTGGTGAGCTTGCTATTCCTTATTCAATTGGGGAAAACTTTACTTTTATAAATTGCCCTACTGAGGATGACATTCGCGAGCTAGGTTGTGATATAGGCGCATATCGATACATCTATCCTTCAGCCAACATCGATTATGGAGGAAGCGATTTGGCCATATGCCATGAGTGTCATTCTAAAGAAGCTGAGAATAATGACTTTTGGTTGCTAATGCTGGCTTTTAGATTATTTAAACCTTGTCATATCTTCGTTTCGGGAATGTTTAGGGGGACTCTAGAACGCCCCTTAAAAGTATTTAACTTATATTGGACTTCTACAGGCATTAACTCAAAAGAAGCATGGGAATTTTCTTTAAAGGACCTTGAGACAGTTTATATGCTTTTTAGCAAACTTAAGAAAGGGCAGTCGTGCGATGATCATCATCGATTGTCTGTAGCAATATCTATATTTTCTGCGGTTACGCTAGGTCATTCCCATAACTACTCGATGTTATACAAAGCTCTATTTTCAGCGCTTGAAAGCTTGCTTGGTTCGCCGGGAGAAGGAAAGATTATTTCACAAAGGTTAGGCTCGTTTTTTGAAGGAACGCAATACTTGAAACAGGATGATTTTGATTGGATTAAAGATGAATATGACCGTAGGAGAAATATGGTTTCACATGGAAACCCTATTTTTTGGCGAGATGATATTGGAAAGTTAGATTTTAATGTAGGAGAAGAAAAAAACAATACTATATTACGCCTTCATGAAATAACACGATTGACCCTTCTAGGTTTTTTTGGCTTAGACAGTAAACTGCTATCTGAGTACGGAAAGATTGTAAAAAAGAACAAGTTTAAAGAATGGTGGAATAGCAATGACATAAAGGCAAGTGATGAGTATCTTTCTGGACAAAGGATGTTTCTTGAATCACCTTATTTTTAACCAATAAAGTGACCAGGATTATAGAATAGGTCTTGTTACATAAAGCGCCTTTTTCATAAGCTACTAGAGATTTGTGGCTTAACATAGGTGAGCAGATAACAACAAAACCTTTTATCCCGCCGAGGAGAGGATTTTTGCGGATTAGCAAAAAACGCCGAGGAAGTATATAAAGATTTTAAAAGAGGGAAGTCTTATGAATAAGAAAAGTAAAGATTATGAAGTTGGTACAGACAACATTTTTGCAGATCTTGAGCTTCCCAATGCTGATGAACTCATGGCTAGAGCGAAATTATTACATGATGTTAGCTCTTTAATCAAAACAAGTGGATTGACTCAACAGGAAGTTGCTGAAAAACTTAATATTAGGCAGCCTAAGGTGTCAATGCTAGTTTCTGGCAAGCTTTCAGCCTTTAGTACAGAAACGCTATTCCATTATCTCTCTATCCTTGGATGTGATGTGCAAATCCGAGTTAAAAAACCCCGCTCGCGTGTTGGTATCTTTCGCCGCCCTGGACACATTGCTGTACATTCTAATGCTTGAAATATAGATGTCAGACCGGACACCAGATCACTATCGATTTGATGCGCTAACCCTGCCAAAAACCTTTTCTGTGAGAAACGCCTAAAGTTTTTTTGCACTCTGAACAAAAATAAAGATATCTTTTGCCCAAAAAGCCTGATATGATTTTGTACCAAAGCGTTTCTATTTCTGCTTCACAATGAGGGCATATTGGCTTTAGATCATTTTTTTCTTCTAATTTTATCATATTTTTTACCTTCTCTTTATTATAACATTAATACAAGTATATTAACGATGCAGGTGCTTAATATACAACGAATTGTAGCAAAAAGCCCTTTTAAAAAGCAAATATATTTTTACTTCATGAGGAAGGGGGGATTTCCCTTTGCAGGAGATCTTGATATTATATTTCTTGATATTGTAAGCTTTAACCCAGATACAAAAAACGAGAAAGGGAGCGGTAAAAATGACAACATTAGTGTTGACCAAGGAAAAGGGTTTTTCTTCTGTAATAGTTCGGGATATATCACTGGTATTGCTTGGTACGTTTATTTTAGCATTATGTGCTAGGGTGGCGATATTTTTGCCGATATCTCCGGTGCCGATATCTCTACAGAATTTCGGGGTGATATTGATGGGAATATTGTTGGGGTCACGACGCGGAGCGTGTTGTATAGCGGCCTATCTTATGGAAGGAGCCATTGGTTTGCCTGTATTCGGTGGTGGACAGTTCAGCGTCGCGGTATTGATAGGGACAAGAGGCGGTTATTTGTTTAGTTTTGTTTTCGCAGCATACCTTGCTGGGAGGATGTTTGAGAAGCCCTCGTCATATGTCATGTCCATATTAAAGCTGTCTTCCATCTTCGCATTGATATTAATCCTGGGGGCATCTTGGCTGTCGTTATATGTCGGAGCTTCCAATGCCATTTTTATGGGGGTCTTACCTTTTATCATTGGAGATTTCATTAAAGTTCTTGCGATAACGTCGGCGTTGCCGGCATTACTAAGATTTTCTCGTAAGTATCTTTGTTTATGACGATGAAGGCGGAGACAAAGCAAAGCCTTATGCTGTGCGCGATGCGCGTACAGCATAAGGCTTTGTTTTGTCGTGGGTTTGCAAAGGGAAAATTTCCCTTTGCCGCGGATTGTTAAGGGCGCGGAGCCCTTAACCGGAGCCCTTAACACATTAGATTTTAATTTCGACGGTGTAGTCTAGAAGCCTTTGGCATTCATCTAGAGAAAGAATGGGCTTTTCATCGACAGCTGTAGAGTCTTTTTCAAGAACGTCTTGTTTTTCGGCGATTTTTTCATATATCTCTTCTAAGGAAGCATCGTCGTTTTCTGCATATGCTTCATTAATTGTGTTTTTAACTTCTGGCTTTCCTTCAGCGGCAAAAGATAGTGTCATCGCAGCAAGGAAAAAGGGTATTATTGTTAAGATTTTTTTCATTATTATCTCCTGTATATTGCTATATTAGTTAATTGTATTCTTACATTAGTAGTTGATAGTTAACATTATAGCTCTTTTTAAGAAAAAAGTCAAGTTCCGCGTTCTAACTTTCTATTGATCACTGATAATTGTTCATTGATAATTGATAATTGTTCATTGTCAATAGTCTTGTTGCCATTTTAGGAAGATATTGCCTTTGGCGTTATTGTCTATATCGGCGGAGAGTTTCACGAGTTTCGAGATATCGGCTTCGACGGCGAAGGTATTGGTATCGCTAAGGAAGCTTTTTTGTACGGAGAAGAGGATATTATGCATGACATATTTCCCTATCTTCACTGAGGGGTCGTATGTTTCGTCGTTGGTATTGCTGATATCTAGCTGGTCGAGGCCTAGGGACTGTCCTACCTTACCGAGGACGTCGGGGGCAGTGTCACTTCCTGCTAGCGCTGTTATCGTCTGTGCGAGGCGTATTCCTTGTAATCCTGTAAGTTCTTTTGCTTTGGTGCCGAACATCACGCGGGCGAGGACTTCTTCTATTGGAAGCAGTGGTATTGATGTTACTGAGATGCGGATATTATTTAGTGGGCCTTTTAGCGATATTTCTGCGGTGATATCATCGACGTCATATTCTGCCGATGTGGCGATGTATATATCGTCTGCTGATGCGCTGTCGAAGGTTATCGCTCCTTCACGCAGAGTGAATGGTCTTCCTGAGAACATAAAAGTTCCGCGGGTATTTGTTAATTTCCCTGAGAGCTCCGGCGCTGTCGAGGTTCCGGAGATATCGACGTTTCCCTGCCATTCCGATGTCAGCCCACGACCTACTATTAGGGCATTGTCTGGGAATGACATTGTTATGTCTAGGGCTATGGGCGCAGACTTTGTTTTTATGGCAGCGTTGTTGATGGGACGTATTGTACCGTTGTTGTCTTCGTAGACGTATTTCACGGGGAGTGTTGTTACCGTGATGGGGAGCTTGTCGGGTATCGATACCCTCGACTTTGTTATTGCGAGGTCGCCGTCGATGTTATGTTTTTCTGAAGTGCCATATAGGTCAAGCTCTCCGCTGGCGACGGCATAGACGGGGTCGCTGTCGATGAAGACGATGTCATTGAGGCCGAAGGCAATATCGTAGGGGAAATGTTTTTTGCCGCTTAGGGAGATTACCCCCGATGCTGAGAAGAAGCCTTTGTCTCTGCTTTTTGCCGCTATTTCTTTTATTAGGATTTTCTTCGACGTAACCCTTAGAGCGGCGTTGATGTCACGGAAAACGGTGCCCTGCTTGTAGTTTTTGTATATTCCATCGGTGACAGCAACGGCAGCAGAAAGCCTTCCTGCGCGTAATGCCGACCGTGATGTCGTCGTTGTTATCGTCCCTGCAAAGTGGTGGGTGTCGGCGACGATGACAGCGACGTTATGGAATGACAGCGACGGAGTTTCTTCTAGGGTGCCGGATATTTCTACTGACGCCTGTAAGGGGACATCATCTATGGCGGTTGATAGCGCGCCGTGTCCTTTTAATGCAGAGTCGGCGATGTCGAAGGTTATGGCACCATCTACAGGGTTTATTGTCCTGCCGCTGGCGATGATGTCGCTCCCTGCCATTGATAGCGCGATACGTGGCGACGCTATAGTGTTGAAGGCTTTGGCGGTTAAGGTGACCTCGCCTTCGAGGTCGTGGAGAAGAAGGTGTTTTTTGTGCGATAGGTCAGGGATGCTAATGGTGAAGAAGGTGTCATAGTAAACCTTCTCGGCGTCGACGAAACAAGACCCTTCGGCGATGACGCCTTCGTTTTCGAAGGAAGGGAATTCTACTGAGAAAGACCTGTCGCTGTTGATGACGAAGGTCCCTTCATGATGCCAGCTATCTCCGAAGATAGAGCGTGTCATCGAAGACGTCAGTAAAGTAAGGGGATGGTGCTGTATCGTATAGTACGCCGTTCCTTGTACGGCGGCGAAGAGGGGATTCTCGCCGGCGTTGATGATATCTTGGAAGGCTTGCCAAGGCCTTTCTATGTCGAAACCACACGATATCGTCGGCGTCGCGATAGAAAAGATACTGCTACGACGTTTTTCTGCGGAACACGACACAGAGACGGTTTTCTCCGTAGCATCGCCGTAGAAGGCGATATCGGCAATTAAAGAAGGCATGTCGCTGAAGACGAGGTGTTGTGTTACGATGACATCACCACCGCCGCGGAAGCATGACGCTGTGCCTTTATGACCCTCGACGATGACTCCTGCTGCCGTGGTATATCGTGTGAAGGAGACGTTCCTCGCCGTTACGCTCCATGGGATGTTGGGCCAGGAGATATATGCTTCGGAAGAGCCTTCCGAGGCGTGTATCGTCGGCATGTCGATAGCTAGAGCATCGAGGCGTATCTCTTTGTTGAAGAGAAACGCCATCGGTGAAGACCACGAAGCGCCGATACGCGAAATTTCAGCGACAGGAGACCCGTTTTTTGTTACGCTGACGTCATATAAGGAAAAAGAAAATGGTATAATTCCGCCGATTTTATCGATGGTAATAGAGTATTCGCTTGTGGTCTCTACGCCGGTGATGATTTTATTTGCGATATATTTTTTCGCATAATGTGTCTGTATTATCGCTAACGTTATAGTAAAAAAAATCGCTACGACTAAAAAAAGTCTTTTTATTATAGATGGAATATTCATAATAAGGTGTGTTTAGTAGTTATACGTAAGGGTATCGCAAAGATATAATGTCATCAAGTAAAATCGAGGTATCACAATGGAAGCGTTTTTTTCTTATGAAGTTATAGGGCTGCTAGGGCGTCTGTTCCTCGCGGCGTTTTTGGCCGCGGTGATAGGACTCGAAAGGGATATCCACGGAAGAGCAGCAGGACTGCGTACGCATCTTCTTGTAGGCCTGGGATCGGGACTTTTTATGATAATGTCACTGTTGGTCGCTAATGCAGCATCGACAGACCCAGGACGCATCGCAGCACAGATAGTTACTGGTATCGGTTTCCTCGGCGCAGGAGCAATAATGAAAGAAGGCTTCTCAGTTCGTGGACTTACGACGGCGGCGTGTTTCTGGATAGTCGCTGCTATAGGGATGGCGGCAGGAGCAGGGTATTTTTCCTTGGCGATATGTACCACGATTATAGCGCTACTATCACTCTCGGTTCTGCGATATTTCGATAAGATGTATAAGAAAGAATCATATAGAACCCTGACGATAAAGGTCCCTAACAATGTCGATACTAAGAAAATCATCGACATAGCAAAGTATAAGTCTTCGTCGGTGCTTTTCGTCGATATCAACAAAGACTATACTGCCGATATGCAGACGATAAAACTTACATTGCGTATCTTCCACCGCGGAAACACCGATAAAATCTCCAGGGATATTATTTCCGAACTTGAAAAATCCAAAATCCCCATCAAAAGCATCTCATGGGTCCACGGCAAACTGTTTTAATCATTGAGCAATGCTCAATGATTAGTTCATAGTTCGGAGTTGGTAGTTCGGAGCCTGGAAAATAAAGGGGTCAGGTCTGACACCATTGCGAAAATGCATCAGCTTTGTCTTGTAGAAAAGCTGCAACAAGAGAAAGTCCCGAACTTAAAAAGCCTTCGGCTTCTTCAATATCTTCGGTATCCTCATGTTCATAGCTTGTTAGATAATAAAAAGTTTTCACAAACATGGGTGATATAAAACATATAGTCGCCGATAAGGATGCTAATTTTATAGAACCGAACAAAGCGAAGGTTGCTAATGCTATTAAACATGTTCGAAATATTACAGAAGGATATTCTTTTTGACCATCGAGTGCAACAAAATCAGGCTTCCACCCTATAGAATCAAATAAATTTCCAGTTATGCGCATATAATATATATCCTTATATACTGTTACATAAATATTAACGTGTTGTAACTATTTGCGTCCAGAGGAAACAAATTAAAATTTGAATTTGATAGTTAGCAACAAAAACTTAATCTCTGCACTAAAGTGCATAGTTTCAAATGTCTAGCCGAAAAATGAATTAAAATAAAGGCTTTATAAAAAAGTTCGGAGCTTTTTCACTGATAACTGTAATGCGGCTACGCCGCATAGTTTAGAGTTTTTAGTTCATAGTTCAGAGTAGAGCTTCGGATTCCTACTCCGAACTCCGAACTCCGAACACTGAACTCCTGATGCGGCTACGCCGCATTAGAACGAGTGTCCTAGCGTTACGTAGAACTGGTATGCGTGGTCGATGTCGGCTCTTTTGTCGAGCGGGAAGGCGAGGTCGAAGCGGAAAGGGCCTATAGGGGTATGGTATCGCAGGCCTAGCCCCCACGAGCGGAGGATTTTTTTGTCGAGCTGTGGGATGAAGTATTCATAGACATTACCGACGTCGTAGAAAGCTGCGACGGCGAATTGTTTTGTTGCGCGGTATCGTGCTTCTACGCTGCCGACGAGTATAGACTTTCCACCGATGGGAGTGTTTTTTTCGCCGTAAGGGCTGACGGTATGGTATTTGTATCCTCGTAGGGCGTGGGCAGAACCTCCATAGAAACGGTATGGCATAGGGATATTTCTCCGTGGAGACCCCATGATACTTCCTACGCTTGCTGTTACAGCGACGATGATTTTATCTGTGAGTGGCTGGTATACCGTTCCCGTTATCTTATTTTTCAAGAAAGATTCTCTGGTGTCTAGGGTGTTAACGTATGGCGTGGTTCGTACGCCGACGAAAGCCCCTGAGGAGGGATCCATGAAGTCTTTGTAGTTGTGCCACTTGATGCTATATGGAAGATTGGCGAGGAGGTATGGGCTGTCGTCGTCGGACTTCGTCGTATTGACGTAGTCGATGCCGCCACCGAAAGATACCGTAGTCCTTTCGTTTATCCTGCGTTCTATAGAACTCTTCATGGTGATGGTTCTGGCGTCGTAGCCGTCGGTAGACTCTTGTGATGCTGTCAAGACAGAAAGCAGGTCTTGGTTGTTCTTAAGGAAATGTGGTATGCGGTATGACAGCGAGCCTTTTTGCTGCTTGTTGTTGACATCGGCGCTGAAGGCAAGGGCTTCGCCACGGCCATGGAGATTACGGTGTTTCCATTGGAACGCTGCAGTGGCTTCGTAGTACGTGCTGTACCCCACTCCAAAGCTTATCCTTCGGTGGGGTTTCTCCGCGACGATGACAGACATCGGAAGGACGCCACCACTGAGGTTTTCTTCTTTGTATGTTGTCGTGACGAAGTTAAAAAGCCCAAGCTCTTCGAGGTTGCGGCG
>JABHNK010000024.1 GCA_018694295.1 Waddliaceae bacterium | reverse complement strand
CGGAAGAGCCAGAAGGGCAAAGCATTACGCCCCCCGACAATACAGCCCTTATAGAAGCCATTGAGACAAGCGTCGAAACAATAAAATCAGACGATTCTCACCCAGAAACATCTATTAGAACATTACACGAACAGTTTCTCTGCATGAAAGAAATAACTGCAAAAGCGGAAGAAGTTGTGTCCAACTTTGAACAGCATGGAATTAGCGATTTTCTTGATATGAGTGCTAAAGACGGCCTGGACAAAGTTTCCAGCACTTTTACTAAGCTATATAACAAAATCCTCAATATCACAGACTCTATAAAAAAAGATGGTCATGAAAAACAAGACCACCTATCTCTTTCTGAGGCAGAGCTGGAAAACATCAAAGCTGCTGGAATATTGATAAATATATTAGCCGAAACAGAAGAAATTTTTTCAGCGGCGGATACCTTATTGGCGCCAAGCACAGATTTTGTTTCTGAGCGAGAAGAACATAAAGAACAAACTTTGGATGATTACCAACGTAGAGCTGAAAAACTAGATGAAAAGTTAAATGCTTCTTTAACTAGTTTTTCAGATTCTACCACTGACACAGATGAAGAAGGCGAAGATCTTGCGCCTGTGGCTGAGACTGTGCCTGAGCCGGAACTTGAGCCTGGGCCGGAGCCAATACCAACGCCAAAGCCCGCGGTTGAGCCAAAGCCAACGCCTGAGCCTGTGGTTAAGCCTGAGCCTGCGCCGGAACCTGAGCCTGATCCGGAGCCCGCTCTGGAGCCAGCACTGGAACCCGAACCTGAACCTGTGGTTGAGTCTGAGCCTGCGCCGGAACCTGAGCCTGTGGTTGAGCCTGAGCCTGCGCCGGAACCTGAGCCTGCGGTTGAGCCTGCGCCGGAACCTGAGTCTGATCCGGAGCCCGCACAGGAGCCAGAGCCAACACCAACGCCAACGCCAAAGCCCGCGGTTGAGCCTAAATCTGAGCCTGAAGCTGAAGCTCCTTCCCCAACAGAAACAAAAATTGAGTCTTCCGCCACCGACACAGACGATACAAGAACAAGCGGTCAGCTTTTCCAACCCGAAGAAGAGGCGAAACTAAAAGAACAACACGATCAACTATATAGTGAACTGGTTGGATTAGAAATGAATCCTACTCATACAATCGAAACACAACAAAGGATTCAAGAACTTAGAAAAAGCACTACTGAATTATTTCAACGGCGTCGAAGCCCTACAACGCCTGCAAAAGATTCTGACAAATCCAAAGAAATTGCAGAGCAGCCACAACCGCCAGATACAGGAAGGCGTTCTGTTGTTGAGATAAGAACAGATTATGATCATAAACTAGGGTCTGCCACACAGCGGCAACCTTCAGCTCCAGAACAACCAGGACCTACAAGTCGGGCAAGAGTTACTGAATTATCAAAACAATTTGGAGGCGACAAGATCAAGCGATCAGAACCAAAAGCTAAACATGCGTCTAAAACCACATCAGCGCCTGCGCCTGCGCCTGCACCTGAAGTTGATTATCATGAAAGAATGGATGAAATAAACGAACAAATAAAAGCGCTTGAAGACGAAAAAAAAGGAATAGAAAAAAAATTAACACCCAAAACAACAAGACTAAAACCAAACCCCGCTCTTGCTCCTGGTGAATCGCCTTTTGGTGCGGCCGCTTCAAGAAAAGCTAAACAGGCCCTTGATCAGTCCCTTAAAATAACCGAAGGAACACGAAAAACTTCTACAAAAAAAACATCTAAGAAACCATCTAAGGATGATTTGCAAAAACGGCACGGTAAAATAAGAACTCAATTAATTGAATTGAGAAGATTAAAAGATCAATTAGAAGAAGAAAGAAGAAAAACAATACAAAGATCAAAACCATCAGAAACTACTAAACGAACACCAGCGGAGCCGTTATCTGAGAAAGAACAAACAGATTGTGGAAATATACTAGCCAATAGAACTCGTCTCCTAAAAAAAGATATCGCTCTTCTTAAACTCTATCAGCCAATCCTAGAAAAAAAACTCAGTGGCGCAATCGGGAAAAAACATCCTTTGGAAAAAGATCTTGATAATTTGCAAAAAGAAAGAACAGCGTTAGGAAGAAGAATAGAAGGATTAGAAAAGGCGAATACAAGAGCAAAAACGGCAGTAACTGACCAAGAAAAGCAAGAGGAGCAAAACAGAAAGGGCCTGATTTCTGAGAAAAAAACTGCTTTAAGAAATTTAAAGACAACAATACAACGGAAGGAATTAGATATTAAAAGCGCCCAAAAGGACATTAAAGATGCGCGTAAAAAGTTACATAAATGCGATGATTTAATACAACGCGGAGGACAACGAGGAAATATATAATAACGATAACATTTATTTATCTTTCATCAGCGCCGCGAAGTTGTGCTGATGAGATATAAGAAACTTTTCTGCCTCCACTACCACGCTACCTGATGGCTATGTGAATTTCACCATCGAAAACGATGGCGATGAAAAATAATTTTCACTGCACTTTTTCTTGTCATCTTACTCCTTTATTGCTATACCTAGATTGATATCAAAGAAAAATTGTTAAAAGGAGCCTCCATATGGGCGAATTAAGACCAAGATCAAGACGTACGCCTATAATTCCACAACAAACACTAAAATCAGAACCAATTCTTCATGAGATCGGATATATAACTCTTACAGGCGGAAAAAGACTCAAAGTCGACTTTACCAAGGGCGGCAAAGCAATCACAGACGAAAAACTCTCGAATTACAGTAAAACCGAATGGGAAAAAGTCGCAAAAAAAATGAAACTCACGCTTGAAAAAATGGGTATTATCGATGAAAACGGCAAATTCCTTGGTGAAGAGGTTAATATAACAGAAACACTAATAGAACACCGCCAAGGCCGAATTTTGTCTATATTTGAGTCTGAATCTGAGCCTACACCAGTTCCTACAACAACCGCCGCACCTGTTCCTGCTGAAACGGCATCTCTGGCGATGTCAAAAGTAAGAGATGGAGTCACTAAGACTCTACGCTTAGAAAAAGAAAAAGGCGTCGCAGCATTAGAAGAAAAAATTACACATGAACTTGAAGTCGCGGAAGCTCTAGACTTAGAAGAAAAAATGTTAGCGTTAGAAGAAAAAATTGCACATGAACTTAAAGTCGCGGGAGCTATAAACTTAGAAGAAAAAACGTTAGCCTTAGAAGAAGACAAGTCTGTGGTTAAATCTACCACTGCTCCTAAGCCTGAAATTATACCATTAAAAAAGCAGGGAAAAGGCGAAATAGACAAGATCCCTTCTTTTGATGATCTTCAGCTTGATCTTGAGCTTGAGCTATCTGATATATCTGGTGATGATCTAGATGAGGTGGATATATATGATGATGATGATCCAGCACATCTCAATAACCTCACGGAATTCAAGGATCAGACATCTGTTTTTGTGCGTAAAAGCAAAGAATTCATAGTTTTAGCTGAAGGAAGCGAAGAAAAAATCGCAGCAAAAAAAGAATTATTTACGCTTTACGAATCGTTGGAGAACTCTTTGGAAGATTCCATAGGATCAATAGATTGGAGCCTGATAAAAAGTCCCCTCCCTCTTAAACGTGAAAAAAGAAAAGCTGTATTAGTAGGCTTGCTCGAAAAAATAAACGGCGTTCATAAACAGATAACCGACAATCTCAAGGCTAAACCTATACTTAAATCTACCCCTAAGCCTGTGGCTAAACCTGAGCCTAGGCCTGAAATTACGCCAACACCTACAAAGGCACCTCTGGCGATGCCAAAAGTAAGAGATAAAGTCACGGAAGCTCTACGCTTAAAAGAAAAAATCGTAGACTTAGAAGGAAAAATTGCACATGCAAACCGAGAAAAGAAGAGCTTAGGAATGGATATAACGAAGGCAAAAGCACAAGTAAAACGCTTATCATCGTTCTCTAACAAAAAAGCAACAGCAAAAAGAATGGGCTTCAAAAATAGTATAAAAACAATGAGTGAAGAGCTTCACCTCTTAACAGAAGAAATCAAAAAAAACACCGTTCTTCTGAATTTGAATAAAGAACAATTAGACTCTCTATCACAATATGCGCCTAAAACTAAACAAGCGCCTGCCAATCTCACCCGACCAGCAAAAAAAGCCGATAGCTTATCCCAAAAAAAACTCGTGGGACACAAAAGAACAAGGCTCCCAAGACAACGCTGACAACACAATAATAACAAAAGCGCTGATCTATGATCTATGATCTATGATCTATGATCTATGATCTATGATCTATGATCTATGATCTATGATCTATGATCTATGATCTATGATCTATGATCAATGAAACAGAAATATGGGGGCTGTTAAATCTAATCTGTTTTTGGTTAGGGGTTGCCGAGGAGTAGTTTTTCGTAGGCGATCTTTACCAGCGTCAGGGCTACGCACGACAGGTATAGGGTATATACGTAGACGCTTAGCGAAGGCGTTGCTATTGCTACTACTGCGGTGGCTAGTGTTGCCAAGCTGATAGCGTGGATGGCCAATGCTATGGTGTGACAGCCTATTTTGCATTTAAGACGATTCTTTACTTTGCCGATGACGTCTTCTTGTGCTTCTTCTGTGGCTCCGTTGATCGGATCTTGAAGGTCAATGAGGCTAAAACGTTTGTACCATAAAGGATCTTTTTCTTTGAGCCTGTCTAGTGGTTTTGCATCACTGAGGCTTTTAGATAGCTTGCAACATTTTCTCATGCCGATGATGTCCCAGGCGGCGCCACCTATTAGGGAGATAGTGCCTGTTATGAGGGTAAACGGTTTTGTCCAGGCAATAGATGTTTTTGTGACTAAACCAAAGTCGCCGGCAATCTCGGCGAAGCTGGCGGAATATTTAAATATCTTTGCCCCTGTTTCGGCGATCTTTATCTTGGTGTCACGGACGCCTTCGTGGTAGAAGAGTTTTGCCGCATCAAGGTCTTTGCGGAGGCCTAGGAATTCCAAAAATGTGAGCGGACCCATGGTGGCAGTCTCACCGTATTTGGCGACCCTTGCTGCCATTGCTATGCTTGTTGCTGTCATAATATTCTCCTTCGGCCTACATACGTAAGTTTCAAATAATTAGTTGCATATGATAGCATATTCCCCTTAAAAAGTCAAGAAATCGCTATATTTCTTAGCAATTCCCGCTATTATTATTTTTTGTGGAAGCAAAAACATTGTCCTTCCCCGATAGGGTGGTGTTATGGTACTATTTCGCCTAGTTTATAATACAGGATATTTTACCTATGGCACACGAATCTTTACCTAAAGCTTACGACCCTCATAAAACCGAAGATAAATGGTCACGTTTCTGGGAAGAGGGCGATTTCTTCGCTGTCGACCCATCTTCTGAAAAGGAGCCGTATTGTATCGTCATTCCACCGCCTAATGTCACGGGAACGTTGCATATGGGGCATGCATTGACGAACACCTTGCAGGACGTCCTTATCAGGTGGAAGCGTATGAGTGGTTTCGAGGCATTATGGGTCCCTGGCACCGACCATGCAGGCATTGCCACGCAGACGGTCGTAGAGCGTCATCTTATGAACACCGAGGGTCGTCGTCGCAAGGAATATCCTCGCGAGGAGTTTCTTAATCACATCTGGGAGTGGAAGGACAGCAATGAGAACAGGATCATCAACCAGCTTAAACGTCTGGGGTGTTCGTGCGACTGGTCACGTCAGCGTTTTACTATGGACGATGGCTGCAATGCTTCTGTCCGTGCTGTCTTCAAGAGGCTTTACGACGAAGGTCTTATTTATCGTGGCGACTATCTTGTCAACTGGGACCCTGTAACACAGACTGCTCTTGCTGACGACGAGGTCGAAGATGAAGAGAAGGCGTCGTCTTTATGGTATTTCAAGTATCCTTTTGCCGACGGTTCTGGCCATGCTGTCGTCGCTACTACGCGTCCTGAGACGATGCTCGGCGACACTGCTGTTGCGGTATCGCCTAGTGACGAGCGTTATGCTCATCTTATCGGCGAGAACGTCATATTACCTCTTGTTGACAGGCCCATACCTATCATTGGCGACCATCGTGTCGACCCCGAGTTCGGCACTGGCATGGTTAAGACGACGCCTTCTCACGACCCTAACGACTACCTTATGGGTCTTGAGCACGACCTTGAGTTCATCAACATCATGACCCCTGACGGCCATATCAACAAGAATGGCGGGAAGTTCAAGGGCATGTCTATGGAAGAAGCTCGCGGTGCTGTCGTCGCGGCGATGAAAGACCTTGGCCTTCTAGAGAAGATCGAGCCTCACACCCATAGGGTGGGGATATCGTATAGGTCTAAGGCTGTCATCGAGCCGTATATGTCTAAGCAGTGGTTTATCAAGATGGAAGGCTTCGCAAAAACCCTGAAAACCGCCGTCGAAGAGGATCATGTATCGCTGATCCCCGAGACGTGGAAGAACACATATTTCCATTGGGTCGACAACCTCAGGGACTGGTGCATCAGCCGGCAGCTGTGGTGGGGACATAGGATACCGATATGGTATCATGTCGACGACCCCGAGACGATAATATGCTACGACGGCGAAGGTTTACCTCCTGAAGTCGAAGAATCTCCTGACGAGTGGCGACAAGATGAAGACGTCCTTGACACCTGGTTTTCTTCGGCATTCTGGCCTTTCAGCGCTCTCGGCTGGCCTGAAAAGACCCCTGAAGTCGAGAAATTCTATCCCAACGACATCCTTATCACTGGTCACGACATCTTATTCTTCTGGGTGGCGCGCATGATAGCTATGGGGAAATATGCTCTTGGAGAGTTCCCCTTCGGCAAGGTATTCCTCCATGGGCTTATCTATGGAAAGTCGTATTGGCGTAAGGGCGACAAAGGTGCGATACAGTACGTCTCTAATGAAGAACGTATAGCTTACGACTCCGGAGAGTCCCCTATCCCTGCTGATGTAGAGCACAAATGGGAGAAGATGTCGAAGTCCAAAGGCAACATCATCGATCCTTTAGAGCTTATAGAGCTATATGGCACCGACGCGATACGTATGACGTTGTGTGCTACGCCGTCACAGCTCCGCGAGATAGACCTCGACATCAGGAAGTTCGAGGAATACAAGAACTTCGCCAACAAGGTATGGAACGGCGCACGTTTTATCTTTATGCACCTCGACGGAAACGCCGACGAAGGACTTTCTCCCCTGTCTTCTGAAGCTTTCGCTTCGGGTCTCGACATGGAGATCCTTTCTCTCGAAGACAGATGGATGCTTTCGACGCTGAACCGTGTCGTCGGAGCTGTCAATGGACACCTAGACAACCTCGCCTTCGACCATGCTGCCATAGCGGCATACGATTTCTTCTGGAAGGAGTTCTGCGCATACTACCTCGAGATCGTGAAGCCTGTGCTATACGGCAAAGAAGGGTCTTCTTCCGACCGTGAAAACAAGCAAAAAATCCTGGCAATAGTGCTGTGTACGGCGATACGGCTGTTGCATCCTATCACGCCTTTCATCACCGAAGAGCTGTTTATGCTTATGAAAAAGCGTCTGGGCGTTAATATTGGCGACGCTGCTATCGACGTCTACACAAAAGAGGCTTTGGAAGCCCTCTACGCCAAAGCATGCGTCGTGGCGCCATATCCCTCCATCATCGACGAAAAAGCTATAGACGCCACCGTCGACGAAGCCTTCGCGGCGATAAAAAAGGTGGTATATACCATAAGAAATATCCGTGGCGAGATGAAGTTGCCGCCTGGGACAAAAACCGACGTCTTCATCGTCGGCGCCGACGGTGATCCTTTGTTCTCGATAATCCGCGACCATAAGAGCCTCGTCACCGCTCTAGTGCCAGTAAAGACGCTAGAGATATGCTCAGAAACCCCAGAGATCCCCTTCACAAGCACTGGAATCGTCGATACCATGACCGTCGTGATACCTATGCCCGAAGAGCTTCGTGATGCCGAGAAAAAACGCCTGGAAAAAGAAAAGATCCGCGTGGAAAAAAGCCTCGAAAGAACACGTCAGCAGCTTGCGAATACAAGCTTTATAGAGCGTGCACCAAAAGAACTCGTCGAAAAACAACGCGACAACGCCAAAGCCCTCGAAGCCGAATATTCCGAGATAACCGAGAAATTGAAAAGCCTATAAAAAAAGCGAATAACGTATAGAAATCACCTATCCGCTATCCGCTATAACTATCCGCTATTTTTGGCGTACACGCTTTTTATGCGCTTTTTGTGTGCTGTTTTGTAGGTTTAGGTTCTAATGCATGAGTAGCGGGAGGTAGCAATTGAATCCAAAGCTAGTTGTTTCACGCTTATTTCTTTTGCATCTTCACGCTTTTGTTTAATGCTCAACATTTTTCCTGCTTCTACTAATCTACGTATATATTCATTACATCCAACGATTTTTTTTGTATCTCTAGTACATCTACTTACGGGAGCAAGATATTTACATTTTAAAAGTATCAATATTACACCGACAGTAGATGTAACTAACCCAAGGAATATTATTGTTCCTGGTATTATTGCCGCTATCGCTGGCATCGCTGCTGCTGCTGTCGCCGGCAACAACTTAAGTAACATATCATTTGCAAGATAAGGTTTTATAACTTTCAGTCCTAACACTAAAAGTCCAATAATATTAACTATAAATGATACTGTTTTATGCTTTCGCTTTCTATTAAGATGCAGGCGTGTATTTTCAACGAGGATATGGGCCGAGACACACTCTTCATCAGTTGAGTTTACACAAAACAAATTAATAATTTCTTGGACTGCTCTACATTTATCTGGCGCGACATCCTTTGCTTCTAGTTCTTTTTCTGACATAGTTGCTATTGTCATCAATTCCTTTGCTTTTTTAATGACATCAAATTTTTTCTCACCATCTTCAACAGAACCATTCCTTTTAAGAATTTCCTTTATTCCGTTAAAATTTTCCGGTTTTTCGTAGAATGAAGCTAGTAGTGAATTAGCTGCTTTGTAATAACTTTTCGGGACGCCGGCTCTCTTCATGTCGGTTTCCGACATGTTTTCTATTATGAGCAACGCTTTTATTATTCCATTAATAGAAGGATGATCTATACCTTCAGTGATTTGAATATCATCACCAAGCACTTTTTCTATTTCAGAAAACAACGAATCCGTTTTTGAGATGTCTCTTCCTTTTTTATATCTCCCTGCGCACCCTAAAAGAGAAACAACGGTCTGTTCTATCAGACTTATCTTACGCCCTGTAAGAATAGCAGACATTGAATATACACTACCCGCTACTGCTGAAGAGCCGTCTACAGTCTCGAGAAATGCATCAAAAACCATCTTTATCGCTTCCTTTTTAGGAATTGCCTCTGCTTTAAATTTCAGACCGTCTTCTAAAGGTGTATTCTTTGCCTCACTAGGGCATTTGTTTGGGTTATCAAAGATAACACTAGAGATTGTTATTATATTATTAACAACATCTAAAAAGGCAAGTGCGCCTAAAGGAAAACACAGTGAACGGAAACCACTACTAATAACCTTCATCTTTTCACTCAACGAAGATAATTCAGGCAACGAGCTTTCTACGAAATCTTCTACAGCGTCACAATTTATTGATATACTAAAAAGCAGCTTTGAGGCTTTCGAAACGCCTTTAAAAACATCAGAAGTCTTAAGATTTTTAAGAGATTCGCCAATTTTCGGCGGGCTTGACCGTTCAGTTGTTACAGTCGAAACGTTTGTTAGTTGTCTATAGCTCATAGTAAAACCCTTAAGTTGTTATTTTCGCTTTTAGTATAACATTTATTTCTTTAAAAGTCATTAACTTTTTATTAATCTTTTATTAAAAACGCATTTTACACCGATAATACTATAAATAATTATTTTAGTAACCGCTTTTTATAAAAATATTGAACATTTATTCATAATATGGTATTAATTACTCTTTACATTTTTTTTATTAAAACAAGAGGTTAACTTATGCCAAGAATAGGAACATCGCCAGCACCAGTAGATGCTTCAACTTCAACCTATGACCCTGCTCATGCTCCTGAGCCTGTCGCTCCTGCAGCATCAGACCACAGTGAATCAGGCGAAAAAATCGTAAGAGTAGCTTTTGCTCGGTTGAAAGCTCTTGAAATGAAAGAAGCTGAATTAAAGAAATTAAAGGAATTAATCGCTCTAAAAGAAGAATTACAAGCACTTTCTGATGAGAGGCGAGGATATTCATTGCGTTCAACCCCTAGTAGCTTTGATGATTCCCTATAATGACATAATCCGCGATTGCAGTGGTTTCTGCTAACCGCCTGTAACCCATGATTCTTTTTTTGCCTTCCTGGTGATGAATTATTCCCATTGTATTTTGATGGCAGAGGCGTTACTATAGCGTCATAAGTTGGGAGATAAAGGCAATGCAGTCGTTACATTCTATTATTTTTGATGATGGCGGTTTTTTTAACCGTGATGACTATGATGATGTAGTTATTTCCGAGCTTTCCTGCCATGGCCTTCTTCCTGAGATTTCGTACGGATATCGTATTATTCCCCCTTTCAGGCGCATTTTGTCGAAGATTTTAAAGGTAGTGCTTTTCCCTTGGGGTTTATGGTCGTTATTACATACCATGCTTGGGAAGTTCTCGTTAGGTATAATTTCGTTATTGCCTGCTTCCAAGCCTTCGCTTTTGGGATGTTGCCGTGGTTATGCCGATATGATCCGCGAAAACATCGACACTTCCGGCGAATGGAAGTTCAAGAGGCTGTCTGTCGGTGTCAAAGACCGTGTTATTGATGTTCTTATTGTGTGTCGTCCTTCGACGCTTTGCAATGGCCGCTGGTTGTTACGTTCTAATGGCAACACCGAGTTTTATGAAGAGCGCGCTGCTTCTTCTAACACCCTTAATTTCCTTGAGCTTCTTGATACCAACGCCGTTTTTTTCAATTATCCCGGTGTCGGCGCGAGTTCCGGCTTACCGAATCGCAATGCTATGGTCGACGCATATCGTGCTCTGCTGGCGATGTTGGAAGATCATGAAGGCCTCGGTGCTACTGAGATCCTCGGCCATGGTTTTTCTATGGGCGGCGGCATCCAGGGTGATGCTTTGAGGGGGTATCGCCTAAAAGAAGGCATCCGCTATTGCTTTATCAAAGACAGGACATATTCGGAGGTCAGCAAAGCAGTTTCTGGTCTTGCCATCAGCATTTTCTCTGTCATCGCGAAGGTTTTGGGGTGGAACATCAAGCCATTTTCATCGTCGGTGTCATTGTCGTGTCCGGAGATAATAATCCAGACTGCCGACGTCCATGACTATTGTGACATCGCTGGTGCTCCTGAGCGTATTATTGACGACGGCACGATATCAGCGACGGCGACGTTGGCGTATGCTCTTCTTACTACTGGGGAGAAATATGCTAACAAATACTTCCTTGGCGTCCCTGAAGACCACAACACTCCCCTTAAAGACCTTGGATTTATTGCTACGCTGATAAAAGATATGATCATTGATCATTGATTCCGTGCTATACTTTATACGAGAGTGGATACAGCTCTCCTTGCATGCTGACCAGATATCTTATTTCTTCGTCTATTTGTTTCAACTTTGTATCTAGGCGCTGTTCCGTCACCTGATCCCTACGGCTCTGAATACCTTTCGCTCTCAATTCTTTTATTCTTTTTTTGTGCGCTTTTTCCGATTCCTGAAGTTCTTCTATTTTCTGTGGTATCTCGTATTTTCCGTACACATGCTGTTCAAAGATGTCATAGTGCTTGATATCTTTGTGTATCCGCCTGACGCGTGCTGGGTTTATAGGGTCTCTCAATGCTGTCTTACGATAGATAAGCGTTGCAATTGCGGCGAGGGCGAGGAATATAGCGAATCCTCCTTTAATAACTACTGTTGCTGTTGGTCCTAGCACCAACGGTGAAACGACAATACCTAATATTACTAATCCTACTGCACCAACTATCGCAGAAGTGACTCTGAAATTCTTCTTGGCGCCTAGTCTCGTTCTCAAATTTTCAATTAGAATAGTAGCCTTAAAATATCCCAGCTCCCTTTCGCCAATATTTGTGCTGTCCAACGACTCAAGAATTTTAGGGACCCCACCTTCACCATCTTCTAAATATTCTATGAATCGCCTTGACATTCCGCGGTGTTTGAGCTCTCGTGGGTTAGCTTCATGTATTTCTTTAAAATGTTCTAGCAGCTTTTTAATCTTTTTTCTATTGTAGCCTTCGTCGAATGTTTTATATTTTGCAGTGACGCCGAGGATTCCATCTATCTCTTTACGGAATTTTGCATTCTTATAATAGCCCTTAACCTCATATCCCCATCCCAAGATGGCCAAACCAAGGCCTATATATCCTAATACTGTCGATGTTGTCACCATCGCAGTAGATAATAGTACCGTTGGCTTCGCGGTTTCTATCGCCAATGGAACTTCTTTTATAATATCTACAACTATGTCTGCGATACCCATTGTCACAAGGGACAGCGATGTCGCATCTCCGGCAAGCTCCACAACATAATCTACGGTATAATCGAGCAGGTCTCTTTTTATCTTTTTAAGGGCTTCTTCATACTGTTTAAGGGCTTCTTTATACTCTGTAGAGTCTTCTTCGAGGGACAGTGCTTTGAAGTCTTTTTCTAGCTTATCGATTTTTTTCTCAGTTTTTCTTCTTTGAACGCGCAGCTCCTTTACAAAACTTTTGAATGTTTGGCCAAATCTTTTCTTAACGTCGTTAAAAAGAAGCGGGTTGATAATGCGTAGGCCTTGACCCGTTTTTCCTATTACTTTTATAGTATGCTCTTCTGTAGCGGTTGCTGCTGCTGCTGCTGCTATTAACTTCTTTGCAGATTTTTTTTCAAAGAGTTTTGGTATGCCACGAAAAATTTTTGCTACACTCTTAATGCATGTCCACATTGCTTCTTTTTTATCTTCTGATGCTTCTTTTTTATTTTTTTCCGTAATTTCTTCTTTAAGCTTGGAGACTTTGTAGAGCCCTTTATTGTGACGGGTCCGTACAACCAACACTCCTTCTTGTGTTTTTTGTCGCGGCTTTTGAACAGAAACCTTTCCTTTTCCTGCTGGACCAACACGATCATTCATATTTCTTTCTCCTATTTATACCCGTGATTGCGGCCTATCTTTCCTTTAGCGCCATAGAGTTAGACAAGATGGCTCAGTGCACGACAGTCAGCGACGGCGACATTGGCGCATGCTCTTCTTACTACTGGGGAGAAATATGCTAACAAATACTTCCTTGGCGTCCCTGAAGACCACAACATTCCCCTTAAAGACCTTGGCTTTATTGCTACGCTGATAAAAGATATGATCACTGATCATTGATTCCGTGCTATACTTTATACGAGAGTGGATACAGCTCTCCTTTCATGTTGACCAGATATCTTATTTCTTCGTCTATTTGTTTCAACTTTGTATCTAGGCGCTGTTCCGTCACCTGATCCCTACGGCTCTGAATACCTTTCGTTCTCAATTCTTTTATTCTTTTTTTGTGTGTTTTTTCCGATTCCTGAAGTTCTTCTATTTTCTGTGGTATCTCGTATTGTCCGTATACATGCTGTTCAAAGACGTCATAGTGCTTAATATCTTCGTGTATCCACCTGACGCGCGCTGGGTTTATAGGGTCTCTCAATGCTGTCATACGATATATTATGGTAGCCAAGCCGGCAAGCCCAAAACATATAAAGAATGTACCGAAAAAAACAGGGTTGGCTGGTATAAATGTAGTACTTGCGAGCGCTATTCCCAGTATCATCATCGATATTCCGCTAATAGCGGCAGCGGTTAATCTAAAGTGCCTTTGCACCCCAAGTCGTTTTCTTAAATTGTCGACGATAATACTAGCTTTAAAACATGCCACTTCACTTTCAGCGATGTTTGTGCTTTCCATCTCTTCAACAATTTTAGGGACCTTCTTATCTCCTTTTTTCAGGCACTTTATATAGCGATCTGTAATCCCACAATGTTTTAGTTCGCGAGGATTTTTTTCATGGATATCGCTAAGCGCTTTTAGAAGGTCTTTAACCTTGTCTCTGTCATATCCTTCGCCTACTTTATGTTCTTTAGTAACGCCAAGGATACCATCAATCTTCTTGCGCATTTTATCGTTTTTCCACACCCCAACCGCTTCAGAGCCTATACCTATCACGCTCATTATCAGTGCAGACCACCCTAGGAACGGTATTAGCCCATTTAGAAAAGGAGCAATGTGTTTTAGTCCGCCACTTATTACATTAAAAAAGGGAAGGTCATCGAGGAAAAGAAAATTTACTACTTGACGCTTCGTAACGCCGTCGACAGACAGCTCGGCAAGAGCGCGCAAAATAAAAAGCACTGACGATGTGTTTTCGGTGATGTTAATTGAATAGTTAATGATATAGTCTCGAAAAGCATCTTTTATATCTTTTTCTTCCTTTTTATACTCTTTCGATTTAGGATCCAGCGAACTAGCCTTCAGCGCTTCTAGTAAATCTCTAGTTTTTTTTATTTGCTTTTTCACATCTCCTTTGAAAGCTTTGTTAGTGCTGAAAAAGTCCTTGAGGACCTCTCGAAAAAATAAAATGTT
>JABHNK010000023.1 GCA_018694295.1 Waddliaceae bacterium | reverse complement strand
CTACAGCTTCTTTAAGATGTTCGTCATCACAGCGGAAGAACGGATTAGTTTTCTTCTCGAGTGCCAAGATTGCAGGGACGGTACCCCTTCCTTCGGCGTTGCGCTTTTCTACATCGTCGAGGCGTGCTTTCACTTCTACATTATCGGGTTCTATAGAAATGGCGAAGCGCATATTCTGTGCGGTATATTCGTGTCCACAATATATAAGTGTGTCGTCAGGAAGATCTACGACTTTCTGCATAGAAGAAAACATCTGCCGTGCTGTCCCTTCGAAGATACGTCCACAGCTTCCTGTAAAGAGGAAATCCCCTGAAAACAAGCACCCTTTTTCTTCGAGGTAATATGCCACGTCGGAGGTGGTATGCCCAGGGACTTCAAAAACCTGAAAGATGCAAGGCCCAAAGACAAGCTCCTCGCCTTCGTAGACTGTACGGTCAAGGCATGGAATCCTTTCGTCTTCTGGACCAATTACTGTAGCCTCTGTTGTTTTTTTCAGCTTCTCAATGCCGTCGACATGGTCATGATGATGGTGTGTGACAAGGATATAGTGCAGCTCAAACCCCTCTTCCTTGATATATTTCAAGACAACATCGGCGTCGCCAGGGTCGACGACACACGTCTGCCCCTCCCAACGAACAACGTGTATATAATTGTCTGTTAAAGCAGGAAGAGAAATAACATCCATATATAACCCATGATTGCGACCTATCTTTCCTTTAGCGCCATAGAGTTTGGTAAGATGGCTCAGTGAACGACAAGCGAATATTTGTAACTATTCGCGAGGAGTAAAATGAGCCAGATTGCCTGACACTATGGATGCTATAGGAAACAGGGTCTTTTTCCTTTTTAAAAGCTCCAACAAGGCTTTTTAACTACGTAAAGATAAGCATCTTAAACCTTTGTTATTCCTTGTTGTTTTTATTTATCCGTTTGCTATTATTTGGCTTCACCATATCTCTTTTTGCAGCAACACATCTACTTTGCTTCTATCCTCGCGAATGTTTTAACATTCGCTCGT
Organism: Waddliaceae bacterium; assembly: GCA_018694295.1. Taxonomy (NCBI): domain Bacteria; kingdom Pseudomonadati; phylum Chlamydiota; class Chlamydiia; order Parachlamydiales; family Waddliaceae; species Waddliaceae bacterium. The sequence continues at coordinate 4,291 of JABHNK010000023.1, read as the reverse complement.
CTTTCATCTTCGTATCTGTACCACTGCAAAAATTCTATGGTAAAGGATAGGTCGCAATCACGGGTTTAAACCTCATAAAAAAGACATTAGCCTTTTTTTTGCATATTGGTATAAACCTAAGCCTCCATCCTCACTATAGATTTTTTTTTGTCAACGAAAACTACACAAGTATGGTATTTTATAAATATGAAAGTCAAAAAGATATATAATGCTGTGCTGCGTATAGTTTATGGGTTTGTGTATGTCATAGCGCAGAAAGCACAATGGAAAGGACGTCTTCTTGCTATGCCGGTAGGCGTGGTGATGATAGTGACGCTACCATTAGCGAAGCTAGGGATCTTCGTCGAAGATATCGTCTTGATAATCAACGGTATATTTTTCCCGTCGCAAAGAAAAGCGGCGCCTTCGTTAAAAGTCGCCGCTCTCGATCTATGTAGTCTGATAATATCTCCGGTGGTGGCGATTTTCGTGGGCATCGCTATGATGATGACGCTTTTGAACAACCCTTTAAAAGCTAGCGATACTTTTCTTATGACCTGTCAAAAGAAATAATATCAATCCCTGATTGGTATAACGTTATCGACAATGTATCCCTTGATATGTCCCACGACGTTCGAATTCACGTATAATTGCTTGGCTGACGATAGGTCCTTTTTTATCTTTCATCCACTGTGGTGCTACTATGTGTCTGGGGTGTCCATTTCCCGAGATTCTGTGTATTATGCATTCTTTATGGAGGTGTTCTATAAAGTCAGCGATGATAGTTATATGTTCGTCGTATGACAATGGCGTCCATTTTCCTGTGTTGTACATCGTTTCTAATGGTGTCTTCTCCATGGCGACGAGGCAATGGATTTTTACGCCATTTACCTGTAATGCTGCCAGTTTTTTTGCTGTAGCGAGGATATCTTCTCGGGATTCTCCTGGGAGGCCTATTATTACGTGTATACAATGATCGATGTCATATTGTTTTGTAAGCTCTAGGGCTTTAAGGAAGTCTTCGTGTGTTTCTCCGCGGTTGATACGTGCAAGGGTTTTATCGTGTATCGTCTGCATGCCATATTCGATGCTGACGTATGGTATTTGTTTTTTATAGCTAGCGAGGAGTTGTAGTTTTTCTTCGTCTATGGTGTCGGGTCTTGTCGACACTGATAATCCGATAATATCTTCGTGGGCGGAGAGTGCCTGGTCGTAACGATCTTTTAGTATGTCGCATGTCGCGTATGTATTTGTATAAGACTGTAAGTATGCTATAAACTTATGACCTTGTCCTCTTGACTGCCTTGCAATGATATTACGTCGCAATTGGTCTCCGATGGTATCGCCACACTGTCGTGTCCGTGACGACGCTCCTGTTTCATCGCAGAACGCGCATCCTCCTGTTCCTTTTGTGCCGTCTCTGTTTGGGCATGAGAACCCGCCATCTACAGCGACTTTGTATACTGGAAATCCGAAGATCTCTTTTATGTATGTGCTATATTTACGATAAGGTTCCAAAAAATTGTGTTGTTTGTTTATTATGTTAAGCATATCAGCATACCAAAAAACCAGATAAAAGTAATTAGCTATATGCCTTGGCCAAAAAAGACTATTTTAGATGTTTTCGCTGACGACGGCTTCCGTTTTCTCCGGGGTTCTTTGCATGGTTTAGAGCGAGAGTGTTTACGTGTCGATTATGGTGGCAATCTTTCTCTGAAGCCCCATCCTGCTATTTTTGGCTCTCCGCTGTGCCATCCTTATATCAGCACTGATTTCTCTGAGGCGCAGCTAGAGCTTATAACACCACCATTTCGTAGTGAGCGTCGCGCCTTATCATTTTTGCATGATATCGAGCGTTATGTCGCTAATAATCTCGATGACGAGCATCTTTGGCCTTCTAGCGCCCCGGGCTTGTTACCTTCTGATGATGATATCCCTATAGCGCGTTATGGTGTGTCGCGTCTCGGCGAAAAAAAGGAGGTATATCGTCGAGGTCTTGGGTATCGCTATGGCCGTAAGATGCAGACATTATCGGGAATACACTATAACTTCTCTTTCTCCGACGATTTCTGGGGTTTTCTCCATACTTCTTATGGTAAAGGTCTAGACAGAACGGGATTTATTTCGGCGTCGTACCTTGCCCTTATACGCAACTTTCTCCGTGAAGGGTGGCTTTCGACATATCTTTTCGGCGCTACTCCTGCTACAGACGCCTCTTTCTTCGATACCACGCCTTCGTCATTGCAGCGCCTTGGCGGCACTTATTATGGAGAGCATGCCACATCGCTACGTATGAGCAGATATGGGTACTACAGCAAGGTGCAGGCACAGAAAGCGATATCCTTCGACGACCTTAGCGGATATCTTCGCGACATTAACGATGCACTTACTACCTCGCACCAAGACTTCAAAGACATCGGTCTATACGATGAAAGCGGTCGTCGGCAACTCAACGATTATATTTTACAGAGCGAGGCCGAGCATTATTCTCGCATACGCCCTAAACCTCATCTTACTGGTGGCGAAAGCGCATCAGAAGCACTAAAAAATCGTGGAATAGCATACGTCGAAGTCAGAAACCCCGACATCTCGCCTTTCGTCGCCGAAGGCATCGACATCGAGCACCTACGTTTCCTTCATATCTTTATGGTATACTGCCTTTTCAAGGAAAGCCCTCCTATATCATGTTGCGAGCAAAAAACCATCGTCAGCAACCAAGACAACGTTGCAGTTCGTGGCCGTGACATTACCCTTAGATTACACCGAGGCAAAGATACCCTCTCCGTAGAAAAATGGGGCTGTGATATCCTTGACGACATGGAAGCCATCGCTGCTTTGATGGACAAAAATTACAGCGACGGACGCTATTGTAAGGTAATAAAAAAACAGAAAGCAAAGATCCTCAACCCTTCTTTGACGCCATCGGCGCGTATACTAGAAGAAATAAAAGATAGTGGTAGCTTCACCGATACCGCTCTTTCGTATGCAGAACGTCATATGGAAGACCTTAAAGAAAAACCGCTACTGCCACGGCTATCACTAAAGCTTTCGAAGCTAGCACAAAAGTCATTACAAAAGAAAAAGGAGCTAGAGATGCACGACGACCTTATCCTAAAAGGTTATGAAGACCTAGAAGTTTCGACACAGGCACTGATCCGCGAGGCGCTGAAACGTGGCATCACCGTCGAGGTCATCGACAGAAAAGACAGCTTCATAAAACTTACCAAAGGCGACACAATAGAATACGTCAAGCAGGCGACGAAGACCTCTAAAGACTCGCTTATGTCATACCTCCTCATGGAAAGTAAGGCCATGACGAAACACGTCCTCGAAGAAAATGGTATCAACACCCCCGCCGGCGCAGTATATCACTCCCCCAAAGATGCTATCGAAGACTATGATCGTTTTTCTTCCATAAAAGTCGCTATAAAGCCAAACTTCACAAACTACGGCATAGGGATATCATTCTGCTCCCATAACGACCCCAAGCTCTATGAAAAAGCTGTGCTCCTTGCCTTCAAACACAGTGACGAAATCCTCGTAGAAGAGTTCATCGAAGGCGATGAATACCGCTTCCTCGTCATTGACGGTAACGTCTCTGCAATATGCAAGCGTATCCCCGCAAACGTCGTCGGCGACGGCATACATACCATAAAACAGCTGATACGCACGAAAAACAAAGACAAAATATACCCGATACGCACCGAAAAAACATTCCTAGCAAAACAAGACCTCACCGTCGACGACATCCCCAAAAAAGGCTCCCAAACATTCCTCCGCAGCAACAGTAACGTCTCCACTGGCGGCGACTCCATCGACACCACCGACGACATCCCTATACACTACAAAGATATCGCCATCACAGCAGCACATTCCGTCGATGCCACCTTCTGCGGCGTTGATATGATAATAGCCAACCCCTCACAACCGCCCTCCAAAAACAACCACTCCATAATAGAACTAAACTTCAACCCCGCTCTCCTAATACACCGATACCCCACCTTCGGCAAAAAACAATACGTCGAAAAAGATGTCCTCAATACTTTAGGATTCTGAATGATTAGATGAACTGTTATTTCCATCATTTGACAAGAAATTCTTTGATGTTGTCTATATTAAAATCCTTCGCTAAACTTGCTGTTTGTGTATATTGAATTGGAACATTGTGACTATGACCGTCTCTTTTAATGCTAACATCTTAGCGCTGCGTCGTGCTGTCGAAGAACAGGAGGATGAAAGCTTTTCCGAAAAGCTTTACGCCACACCTTGGCACTCTCTTGTCAGGAAAGACAGTATTGGCGGCCGCATATGG
>JABHNK010000022.1 GCA_018694295.1 Waddliaceae bacterium | reverse complement strand
TGACAAAAAGGCAATCATTCACAATGGAGAAGAAGAAATCTTTGTAGCATTGACTCCAACACAAGCCAAAAGCCTTAAGCAAAAGGTAGAAGACGGAATGGAACTGAATCAAAACCTGTTCGTAGCATATGCATATGATAGTAAAGAACACGGCCCCCAGATTGGACTTGGACTTAAAAAAGCCACAAAGCCAGCAAAAACCTTTGATGAATTAGATAAGGAAATGACAGAATCCATCAAGGAACGTCAACAAGAACAGAACCAAGAGAAACAATCATCAAATCCAACACAAGCACGGGCATCGTTACCAAAAGCCGATGCTGTTGCATCAACAACCAGTGCGGAGGACAGCGAACCAATAAAGATAGAGGAAATATAATAAACTAAACAAAAAGAATTTATGCCTCTTTTTGTATTAATTCTTAACCAAAAATGCCAACTCTCCCGACATCATCGCGTGATGGAATATGGTGTGAATTTTGCGAAACTATATGGAGATGATAAACTTTGGTCTTCCTATTGTGGACCCCAAGACCAACTGCCCCAAACAAGATTATTTGGCTATGGTGATACGAATGAAAAAGCAAACAAAAAAAACTAAACAACCCACGAGAAAACGCTGTGAGGTGTACAGTAGAATTGTAGGATACCTTCGTCCCATCGACCAGTGGAACGACGGCAAGTCGCAGGAATACAAAGACCGGAAAGTGTTTAAGGTCGACAAAAAATAATCATCGCTCCGCCTCAGAAGAAAACGGAGCGTGATAAAATGGTTAATAAAAGAAACAGCGAGACAAGAAAGTTCTTAATGACGCTATAGCAGACCCGAAAAATGGCGAAGCTGTCATAATAAGATGCCCAAAGTGCAAAGGGCAAACATTCGTTGGGGTAGCATAAGCCTATACTTCAGACGATAAACCATATCCTATTGGAAATTATTGTTCTGATATGCATCTAAAGACCTTTGGAGGTAATTGAAATGGATATAAAAGAATTTAAGAAACTATTAGCGTCAACTAGATGCCCTTTTTGTGAAGGGGAATTAAAGTATTATGATGGGGCTTTGGGATATGAGGCTCTTAAATGTTATAGTTGCAAAATTGACATTGACCATAACGGATTACATTGGGAGGATTAAGCATAGATTATACTTAACGCGGTTAAGCTATTGCGTTAAATGTGTTGATAGCTCCTTCGGGACGTGAACACGCAAATCCTCTATCGTAAACCTTTCGATTCAAAAACTGATTTCTAAATTCAAGATTCCTTTGAATCCGAAAACTTTATCGAAGGATTCGCTACGTCCCCTATCTCTCTCTTTTGATTTCATTTCCTGATAATCATTCTATCCTTTGGTTTTAAAGATTAGAAACCAAAGGAGTTGATATAAAAATGGAAAGCGTAAGAAAACAAATAGAAATAGGTGAACAGGTAGATAGCTGGATAGCAGATGAACAATTGCCAAGAAGAGCCGGGTTTAAGGTCATAAGCGGATTTGACCAATACGAAGGCATGGACGAAGACGAGATTTCAGCATATAAGGAATTTAGGAGATGGTTTGTAAATAAAGACTTAGACCTTCTAAAAATAATACCTCAGCAGGATAGAGACGACTTCTACATACCATTTGAAGATGATGATTCAATATCATTTGCATTCGGGTCAATGGACTACCAGAGACTAATTCCAAAGTTCAACAAGTATCATTACAAACTAAAGATGATATATGAGAGGATTAAGGACTTAGCAGACACACACTCAGCAATAAGCCAACAGGAAGGCAAAGAGAATACAAAGAGGAAATATGTGGAGATAGTTGCAACCGAGTTCAGAGACAATGCAAAAGGCTTATTAGAGACATATAACATGTATCCTCACTTAGTCAACAAGGCGAAAATGTTTGATAGAATCGAAATGACAAACAGGAAAATAGGAAAGTGTAAAGACATTTGGAATAAATATGCCTACCTCACTTGAGGGGGCTTTTTATAATGCCAAATGCAAAAGAAGAGTTTCAGAACAGGATTAAAACTGTATGCCTGTTCTGTGGGGAGGAGGTTGAGAAAAAACAGATAATCAAAGGGAAAGTTATCTGTGAGGTGCTTGATGTGTCAGTATTCAATGCAAAAGTGCTGAGACAAGAAACGCCGGATGAATACTATAAAAACAAAAGGCAAAAAGAGGAAGCAATGATAACAAAGTTAATCAAACAGCTCATTCTAAAAAAGCTATAAAGCAATAGAATAAGGCAGGAAAGAAAAAGGAACGTCGACGGACAGGTTCAGAAAGCATGTGAATGATAAAGGTTGAGGTCAACCGAGAGTCATGTTTCGTTGGTCTCTCCTTCGTGACCTCAAAGAGAGGGGAAACATAAGTAATATAAAAATATATAGGAGGTTAACCCTACAACGTTACTTGTGCACATTTACCAATTCAAATAATCTTTTTCGCCGATGTGAAAGATAGGCGCGGTGATTTCT